>CAXBLH010000029.1:0-22287 GCA_963976315.1 uncultured Dyadobacter sp. | reverse complement strand
CTTTACCATCTTCCATCTAAAAGTGCCTGACCAAGCAACATTAAGTGTAACATTGTAACCATAACTATAATCAAAGCCCTGCTTGATTGGCTCGCCGGTGGTACCATCCATACCCATTCCCCATTTACCTATTACCGCAGTTTCATAATTTGATTTTTTCAAAACCTCACCAGCAGTAACATCTTCATCACGTAATTCCAGACAAGCTCCAAAACCGCGAGGACCCACTTCATAATTGCCACGCACATAACCGTCGCCCGTATGCTTGCCCGTCATCAAAGAAGCTCTTGAAGGAGCACAAACGGAACTGCCCGCATAATGATTTATAAACAACATACCGTCAGCAGCCAGTTGATCTATAATTGGAGTTTTGATAGTTTCCTGTCCGTAACAACCCAAGTCGCCGTAACCCAAGTCATCGGCCAAAATATAAATGATATTTGGAAGTTGCTCATCTGCTTTTTCTTCGTTCTTTTTTTCACTATTACAGCCCAAAAGAACAGCCAATAATAAAGTATATTTTAAATTCATAGGTTTGGAATTGTTTGGCCTTTTTTGGAAACAAGCCGAATACCATTTAGTGAACGGCACAGCTCCTTTTGACCAAGATTAATAATTGGTACCCAAAATATTTTCAACAAGTACGTTATATTAAACCCTTTACAAAAACCCTACATCCCTTTATGGTAGCATTTGAATCAATAGTATACCCAAATTGATACACTCCATTCACAGGATTACCTGTTTTTAACAAAAAAAAGAGGAGAATGAGCAATTTGATTACCTTGCTAATTGGAGGGGCCAAACCAGAATTAACCATTGAACATTCCTATTTTGTACTACTCTCTGGCTCATTTATTGTTTCAATCACTGGATGTTATCACGACTGGTTCTGTTAGTATATATGCCGGCGAAAGTGAGCCAGCTATTCCGGTTTAAAGGAGACCATCTGGTGAAGTTTCTTTTGGAATGAAATAATGGAGCAAGCCTAATCTGGTTCCTCAAAAGGGTTTAATCCACAAAATATAATAGCAATCATTAAAAACAATCTTTTCGCGAGGGATATATATTGTTGCTAGAAAAAGTTGAAACTGAATATGATGTAAAATATCTGTTCCAATGGTACGAATAAATAAAATTGCAGGGCTAGCGTCCCTTGGAATTACCCTTCCGAAATTTTAATAAGAAGATTACATGGCTCCGCCCCTGGTTTTTCTTGGTGTATTTCTAGTGTCGATCAAACCGAAAATGGACATATTTATTCGTTGTATAGGTCAAAATATAATATCAACCAGAGCATCATAAAAACCGAAAGCGGTCAAACTTATTTAGGGATGGGCAAATGGTGATAAAGTCCAATTAAAAGCACCATCTCTTGGCATATTCAATAGCGATATTATCAACCTACTGTAGATGAAAATAGATAGTACTTTTTAAATGATTAGTTTAATTCAAATCATGGCTTTATAATGGGTTATTGAAATCATTCTTATATATTTGCCTACCAGACCAGACTATACCTGTTTTCCTAAAAGACTTTCAAATGCCCACTATTGATTATTTCGTTATTCTTATTTTTTCACTTCTAATCGTAGCCGCAGGTGTTTCTTTTAGCAAACGCGGTTCGGATATGAAAAGTTACTTTGCGGCAGGAGGATCTGTGCCTTGGTCTATCAACGGTTTGTCTCTTTATATGAGTTTTTTCTCGGCAGGTACGTTTGTAGTATGGGGCTCCATTGCCTACCAAATGGGATGGGTGGCTATTTCAATCCAAATGACCATGTGCATTGGTGGCTTTCTGGTTGCCTTTTATACCTATATTATTCTGTTTTTATCTCTGGCGTATACCGGTGCATTTCTGTATCCAGTAGCTAAAATCGTGAATGTGTCAACAGGTTGGCCCATTACAACCTGTGTGATTGGCCTGGGAGCACTTATATTGATTTACACTATTATCGGCGGGTTATGGGCGGTTATTATAACCGATGTTTTGCAATTTGTAATACTTTCTATTGCTATTATTCTGGTCGTATACCTTTCTCTACAGGAGGTTGGTGGATTTCAAAATTTCGTTGCCAAGGTACCTGATAACTTCTGGAACCTGACGGGCGGGGAATACAGCTGGTGGTTTATAGCCGCCTTTGCGCTCTATAATTTGGTTTTTATTGGTGGAAACTGGGCCTATGTTCAGCGGTATACCAGCGTGGAAACGGAAAAAGATGCAAAAAAAGTAGGCCTAACATTTGGTTTCTTATACCTTATTAGTCCGCTTATTTGGATGTTACCCCCGATGGTGTACAAAGTTATCAACCCCAATTTAGGTGGTCTCGAAACGGAAGGTGCTTATATGATGATTTGTAAACTTGTATTACCTGGAGGGATGCTCGGACTTATGCTTGGCGGGATGGTTTTTGCTACGGCCAGCTCCGTCAACACGACGCTCAACCTGGCGGCATCCGTTATTACCAATGATATATTTTTACTTTTAAGGCCCAACGCCAGTGACAAACAAATCATGAATACCGCCAAAATAGCCACATTGGTGTTTGGTATCGGAACCATTGGAGTGGCCCTTTTGGTACCCTATGTTGGGGGGATTGTCAATGTGGTACTCAGTGTTGGAGCAGTTACAGGTTGTTCGCTTTACGGGCCGCCTATCTGGGCACTATTTTCTAAAAGACAAACTGGCAAATCCATCCTACAAGTTACAGTTCTAAGCTTAATTGTAAACATCTTCCTTAAAATGACTTTCGAGCTTTCGAGAGCCAATGAAATGTTGTTCGGTACACTTTTTCCTTTCCTTTTATTAGCGATTTATGAAGCTTATTTTTATATCAAAAAGCAAAACGAAAGCCCAGACTATCTTAAATACCAGCAATTAAAAACGATTGCAGTACCTGAGCGTTCTGAAAAGAGTCAAAATACCTTTGCTATGAAAGTACTGGCAAATACTCTTATAGCCATTGGCCTATTGCTGGTTGGCCTGGGAATAAATTCTGAGTCGTCCAAGCTCGCCATAGCAGTCTTAGGAGCCATGGTGATCGTGATAGCACTATTTATTCACCCTGTTGTAAAGCTAAAACTGAACGATTAACGACCCGCTTACAAGGACTTTCTGATAATAATTTTGGATGGATTCCGCTCATTGGCTAGCTCATTGCTTTGGATAAGTTCCGCAACGCGCACGCCCATTTTCGTAAAATCGGTTGAAATTACCGTGATCCCCCCCTCCAAAATTTCCTTAAGTTGGGTTTCGTTATAGGAGATCACCCCCACCTGGTTTCCCAGTTCATAATCATGCTCCCTACAATGCTTAATGATTTTTACCAAGTCATTATTTTTAATACCAATTAGGATGTAAAGGGAGTTCGCTATAATCTGAAAAGGTTCTTTTTGTTCCAAAATGGAAGCATTAATGCTATTTTCAGAGCAAAACAAATTAAACCCTAAACTTACCGACTTCCTGTGCGGTGCAGAGGCCGGAGCCACCAAAAAAACGCGCTCGTATTGCTTTACTTGATGACGTACTTGGGTAAGTAATGTATAAATATCTTTCTCAAAATCCTGGTATATTTGGCTATGCGCTATTTTAATACCGGGTTCATACTGATCAATTATAATCAGCTTACCATCCGGGATAACATTCAAAATGGCACTTACACTTTCGTCAAAAAAGGTGCTAATTACATAGTGAGAATAAGAGCCTAAGTTCTGTTCAATAAGCGATTCAAAAACCTTTTTATTACCATGATGAAAATAGATATCAATTTCGGCATCTTTACCTAAGCTATTTCGTAATCCATCGTAAATCTCTTCCTTGAAAGGGGTCATTTTATCCAACATAAAAAAGACACGATAGCTTAATTGAATATCCTTTTTGGTTACAAAATAACCTCTCCTATTCGACGAAGTAATAATTCCCTTTTCAGATAGAATATTTAAAGCCTTAAAAACCGTTTCCCGACTAAGCCCCAGTTCCGTAGAAAGTTTTTTAACGGAAGGTATTCTATCGTTTAGTTCAACGTCTGCCGAGGCTATGTGGCTAATTAATGAGTCTACCAGCTGCTTATATTTGGGAATTAGCGAGTTTTCATCAATTTTAATTCGATCTTTCATAGGTAATTCTAAAAATTCAATCTTTCATAATAAGCAATCACCAATCACTTATAATACCCCGTTTTCTCAGACGATATTCTTCGTTCTAAGCGCGAAAGCAATCCACCAAAATTTCATCTGCACTGGTTTTTATTCCAAAATTAAGCAAATTGAGCAAATAGCAGCCTTTTATTGGCCCAGAACATAGAAACAACTTGAACCGGCACGTTTGGTCGGCGCTATTCCCTGTAACTTACCCATAGTTGAAAGTATACTTTAGAATAAAATCGAACAAAAAAACTCCAGCTTCCATGGATTATAGGAATCCATTTCAACCAGAGCGAGTTCTTTTGCATGACTTCCTACTAGTAACCCTTATTCACTTTGTTCCTTTTTTTGTTTTATAAAATAGGCGTTCATATTATACTCCGAGGCTGCTGCCCATTTCACATTTACGACTGGGAGGAACGCTTTAAGCTGCTCTTTCACCTTTTTGTACTTTTTATTTCCTGCTACATTATACCATTCGTTGGGATCTGTTTTTAATACATAGAGTTCTTCGGAGCCATCTTCATAGCGAATATAACGGTAATCTTTAGTACATATAGCATGGTTATTTCGGGCCCAGGTGGTAATGGCAGGATAATCCCAAGTTGCCTTGGCTGCTACCAGTAGCGGCATCATACTTCGAGCTTCCATCTCTGGATTCGGAGGCATTTGGCACAGATCCGTCAAGGTGGGGTATATCGAAAAAAGCTCTACGGGAACATCTATCTTAACATCCCTAGGCAAGCACGGACCTGAAAAAATAAGCGGAGCCGCCGTAGCGCTATTCCACAAGCACATTTTTGCAAAAGTCCCCTTCTCTCCTAAACGATACCCATGATCCGACCATAGTACTACCATGGTATTATCGGCGTATGGACTTTTTTCAAGCGCATCCAGTACTTCACCGATGTAGTGGTCCACAAAGGATACACTCGCCAAATAGCCATGAAGGATATCCTTCCACTGGATGGTTTCAATTGCCCAGTCGGTTGTGGGCATCATCGGTAGGTCGTCCACCTCCAAAGCGATGGAAGGTAAATCATTTCGGTCATTTTTAAGATAGGGTGGTAAATGAATTTTCTCCCGATCATATAAGTCAAACCACTTTTGAGGGACGTACCATGGCACATGCGGCCTTAAGAAACCAACCGATAGAAAAAATGGTCGGTCGTAGTTTCTATTAAGACGCTCTACAGCCCACTTGGCCGACTTATAATCAGGCATCTTTTCGTCACTTTCGGGAAAGGCTCCCCAGTCAGTAGACGTACTTTTTTGATCCCAGTGAAAGTTATTTTTGGGTTTAGGGCCAAAGCCGGCTACCCTCCCACCGCTTTCATCAAGCATGCCATCGGGCGCATGGTTATGGAAAATTTTCCCAACCCCCATCGTATAATAGCCCTGATTCTTAAAATATTGTTGTAAAAAAATAGACTTCCTAGTCGCTGGGTTTACATCTTGAATATCGTTGTCATCAATCATTCCATAAATACCCGACGTAGAGGGCCGCACCCCTGTCATTATTGCCGTTCGCGATGGACTGCACATGGGTGATTGGCATTGGGCATTTGTAAAAAGTACGCCTCTTTTTATGAGTTTATCCAGATTAGGAGTAATGGCATCCGGATGTCCCATTCCTCCAATGAAGTTGTTTAAGTCATCCACTGATATCATGACAATATTCGGCGGAGATTGCTTTTGTCCATAGACAAACGAAACCACCAAACACCATACTCCAAGCATTAAAATACGCCTTAGTAAATTCATATTGCTTTAAGATTCATTTTTAAAATTTTACTTAGAATTGAGTATACTGCAAACCAACCATTGAATAGAATGGGTATGCGATGATTGTGTTTTAAAGCAATTGTCCGAAATACAAAAAAAACATACTAGCACACGAAACCTTAACAGGAATGTTGATCAAGGAAGCGATTCCTAATAGCCATCTACCGATTGTTTTACTAAACAATTTGTGAAAGGCTCCAATTATTAAAATTTTAGTGACTACGGAAGAAAATTCCACAAAAATAGTATTCGTTGAAAAACGGCAATCTACCTCTTCGAACAACTCCAAGAATTCTATCGTCGAAAATAAACAGTAAAGGAACCAAACTAATAATGGATTCAAATAGGAACCCTAATTTCCTTTTTGAATCCATTAAACTCATTTTTATAAGCTCCTAATTAACCCCTACCCGATCACTCCATTGGTTATAAAGGGAAGTTAATTCAATTACTTTGGGACTATTTTTTCCTGACAAATCGTTCATTTCAGAACGATCCTTTGCCAGGTCGTAAAGCTCCCATTTTTTATTTTCCCGGGACCAAACCAATTTCCAGTTGTCTTTCCGAATAGCGCGGCTGTCGAAATGTTCCCATGCTATAAATTCATGCGATTTCCGGGAACTGCCCTTTAGAATGGGCATTAAACTCTTACCTTCAACTGGCTTAATAGTATTGCTATTGAAACTCTTTGGATACGTAGCGCCAGCCAAATCCAAACAGGTCGGCATAATATCCATGATATGACCTACTTGGTCGGTTTGAAAAGCTTTCTTGATCAATTTTGGATAATGTACAATCAAAGGCGTTGAAATCCCCCCTTCATGCGTATAGCTTTTGTACATTCTGAACGGAACATTACCCAAGTTAGCCCACTCCTTACCATAGGCGATATAACTGCCCTTTTCACCCGGCTTGGTGGTTTGCATTCTTTCGTAGGCTTCGTCGCCTAAGTCCCTTTTGGCCCGTCCCATCAATTCTTCGGAACAAGCCCCATTATCAGACAAAAACATGATTAACGTATTATCCAGCTGTCCGTTGGCTTTGAGTTTTGCTACTATCTTTCCAATTCCAGCATCCATCCGAGTAACCATCGCAGCGTATGCCGCCATTTTCTGATCCCACTCCTCTTTATCCAGCGCAGAACCCCATTCCGATATGGTAGGATCCCTTTCGGAAAGAAGCTGACTTACCGGCAATAATCCCATTTTTTGCTGTTTTTGAAAACGGGATTGTCTCAAAATATCCCAACCCTGAAGATACTTACCCGTGTACTTAGCCACCTCCTCATCAGGAGCATGCAGCGGCCAATGAGGAGCTGTATAGGCTACGTACATAAAGAATGGTTTTTTCGAAGCTGCATCAATATATTCTACCGCTTTATCAGAAATAGCATCTGTAAAGTAGAAGCCCTCCGGGATCGTGTAAGGTTCATTGTTTTCTAAAATCAACCTGCCGGGAAGCAAACGATAATAGCTGTTGGCACCACTAATGAGTCCAAAATATTTATCAAAACCCCGTTGTAAAGGCCAGTCGGGTCGCTCTTCTCCTACATGCCATTTGCCCGACATAAACGTTTGGTATCCTGCCTTTTTTAATACCTCGGCAATGGTTACCGTTTTTTTACTCAACCAACCTTGATTCGGTGTTTCGGGTTCACGGTTTTTGATCTTCCCAGTTACCACCATTTTACCCATACCCGCCTGGTGCGGATAAACTCCGGTTAAGAGTGAGGCCCGGCTAGGGCAGCAACGAGCAGCATTATAAAACTGTGTAAATTTCACACCATTAGCCGCTAGAGCATCCAGATTAGGAGTAAGAATCTCGGAACCGTAGCATCCGATATCGCTGTACCCCAAATCATCGGCCATAATCACAATGATATTGGGTTTCTGAGCTTTGGCCATAAAAGCCAGACAAGTAAAAAAACAAATAAAGACGGATTTGATATTCATATCATTCTAATTTTGGGATCAATGTTATGCTATTAACTGAAGCCTACAACTATTGGTTTAGTATCCGACTTCAAAACATATAAAATTTCGTTATCTACTGGATCAATAGGCTTAAACTTGCCTAATGATCCAGAGAAATTAGTAACCTGGATTCTGAGTAAAATCGCCGGGGTTGGTAACGCGGTCAATTTGCGTTTGCGGAATTGGCCTAATCAAGTGCATCTCTTTGACATTTGCCGCGGCATCTAGGTTGTATTTTTTAAGGCGTTCCAAAAATTTCCCAGACCGTTTTATATCGTACCAACGGTGCATTTCCCCTGCCAATTCACGGCCACGTTCATCTAAAATAAAGTCGTCGCTAAGATCAGCTCCGGTAATCTGCATCATGGCAGCTTTACCCGGCAATGCGGCTCTTGACCGAACCACATTAATATAGGTTGCAGCTTTTGCTAAATTACCTTGCTTAAAAGCGGCTTCACCGGCTATAAGATACATTTCAGCTAAGCGCATGACGATAAAATCTCTACGGCCATCCACCGCATTTACACTCGTCCGTAGTGGATCTAAGTATTTTTTCAGACTAGGAAATTGACGTCGGCTCGATCCGCCTATTTCCAGCTGATCCGTTACGCTGGCTACCCATTTATTATTATAGTCGATAAGCCAATAAGGAGCGGCTTTTTGTTCTGCATCGGGCACGGGGTGCATCACGATTTTAATGGCCGTATCACCAGGCAAAACAGTCTTGCCATTGATTACGGCCTTGGTATTAGCAATCCATACCGTTTTGAAAGAGCCATCAAAACGACTATCCTTACTCAAATCAAAAAGGTTAAGCGTATAGTTGGTAGGCATAAATCGTTGAAAAGCACGACCATTGGCAACGTCACGGGTCATAGCCGGATTGAGGGTATAATCAAAAATAAAGAACAAATGTCCTTGGTTTCCTAAATTATTAGTAAGCGGATTATCGGTGTATTGAACCGACCAAATCACCTCTGGGTTCAGCTCTTTTTCAATTTCCCATAAATCGCCATATTTTGGAACCAAAGAAAAGTCATTGCTATTAATAACCGTCTGCGCATATTTTTCAGCTTCCGACCAATTACCAAGTGTAAGTTGTACACGTGCCAGTAGACCTTCTGCTGCATGCTTACTCACTTGTCCGTAAAGCAGGGCTTTAACAGGTAGATTAGTTATTGCATATTGTAAATCAGGTAGGATACCTTTTTCATAAATGGTAGCCACTGGGGTGCGTTTTGCCTCAGTTTCCACTCCTTGGGTTTCCTCCAATGTAAAATGTACATCACCAAATTGTTGCACTAAATGAAAGTAATACAGCGCTCGTAGAAAGCTCGCCTCACCAATTATCCGTTTACGTTCTGTTTCAGTGAGTCCAGCTACTTTAGGGGCTCTACCAATTACCGCATTGGCCTGATTAATTCCCACATAAAAGTTATCCCATATTGTTTTAACGTAGGCACTAGACCCCAGAAAGTTGGGTGAATAGTTGTTATAATCAGGGTTATTGGTGGCACCGCCAAAGCCATTGGTATACATATCCGTACCAGTTACAGTCAGGAAAAAAGCAGGTTCCAGACCATAAAAATTTCTTAAAGGACTATATGTCGCTTTCAAACCGTCTTCAATCCCTTTTGGGGTAGCATAATAGCTTTCAGCTGTGGCCAATCCCACCGGTTTCTCCTCAAGAATTCCATTACAAGAAGTAACAAATCCAGTAACAGCTATCATACTGAGTATATATATTATCTTTTTCATATCAATAAGGATTTTCAGAATTTAAGATTCAAACCAAATACATAAGTAGCCGAGGTCATAGGAGAGCCTCCGCCAACGATTCCATTTGAAGTCTCTGGATCTACCAATTTATAGGGTGAAAATATCAAGGCGTTGTCTGCGGTGGCATACAGCCGTAAGCTACTGATTTTCATTTTGGTCGAAATCGACTTGGGTATGGTATAGCCTAGGGTGATGTTTCTAATCTTCAGAAATGAGCCATCAAAGTACCGGATAGCATCCGAGTATAACGGCGCGGCTGCGGAAGAAGGAAGTGGTATTTTGTTAACTGGATTTTCTGGTGTCCAGTAATCAAAATTAATTGCACTGTATCGTCCCTGCCAGCTATTTCCTCCTAAATTATGGAAGTCGCTACGGATAAATTGTCCCTGACGAGCGTAAACAAGAAAAGAAAAATCAATTCCCTTGTAACTGAATCGATTGGTTAAGCCGCCACTCCATTTCGGAACCGTAGAACCCAGTCCCGTTCTGTCATCCGAATTGATATTTCCATCCGGCTGATTTGTTAAATTTCCATCCGCATCACGTCCATTGACATCCGCTATCTTAATATCACCAGGTTTTTGTTTTCCTTTGGTGGCTTCAACTGCTTCGCTGGTTTGCCAGATACCTTCTTGTTTGAAATTATAAAAAACGCTGATGGGTTGGCCGATAAACCATTGGTTTCCGATATCATCTTTCCCGTTAAAAAGTTCAACGATTTTTTCTTTGTTGCTGAAAATATTCAGATTCGCATCCCACTTGAATCCATCGGATGCATTCATTATATTTCCATTCAGTGAAAGTTCCCATCCCTGGTTGCTGGTAGCCCCAATGTTTTGTAGAACAGACTCGTAACCAGAAGTAATTGGGATCAGACGATTTAATAATAGATCGGTGGTGTTGGTTTTATAAACTTCCAATGAACCCGTAATTCGATCATTTAATATTCCGAAATCGAGTCCTATATTTACGGTGCTCGAAATCTCCCATTGCAAATCGGGATTGGGGATTACATTGAGCGCATAACCGTAAGCAGGATCATTACCATACGCATAAATGGAACGATCCAAGCCGCCCAGAGTTTGGTAAGGGGAAATGGAAGTATTCCCGACGGCTCCATATCCGGCACGAAGTTTCAGAAAGGATAACGCTTTGGTGCTCGACATAAAGGCTTCGTCGGATATTACCCATCCCGCAGAAACAGATGGAAAAAAGGCCCATTTGTTTTTTTGTGAAAGTCTGGAGGAACCATCCGCCCGCCCTGTGAGCGTCAATAAATATCGGTCTTTGAAACTGTAATTAATTCTGGCCATATAGGATACCAGCCCCCAATTAGTAAGTGAACTATTGATGCCCGTTACTGTTTCTGCGCTTCCCAGGTTGTAAAACAGCGACGATTCTACTGGTATATTTCTTGCAGAAGCACCCGACGACTCCAGTCGGTTTGTCTGGGTACTGAATAACCCGACCGCATTTAGAGCATGTTCTTTGAATTTACGATTGAAAGAAACAATATTCTCAAGGGTATAGGCGAAGTTCTGGTTGTTACTTATCGAAGCGGTATTGGCACTACCTGCCAGTGTTCCACTATATTGCCCTTGACGTGAATTACTAAAATCTGGCCCAAAATTCAGACGATAGGTAAGCCCTTCCATGAACTTATACTCTGCAAATATATTGGCAAAAATCCGATACTTTCGCTGTTCATCCGTATACTGCCCCGGCTGGTATTGCAGTAAAGGGCTCGTTAGCAGCCCTTCCCGTGGATTTGGATAAGCTATAAAATTACCATCCGCATCATAAGGTTGTACCAAAGGAGAAAACTGTAAAGCATTGGTATAGGGCCCATTAGACATTACATTTTGTAAATCAGTAGCCACTGTGGAGCTTACTCCCACGCGTAATTTCTTGGTAAGATTAGACTCTAAGTTTACTCTAAATGAATACCGTTGGTAATCACTGAGTTGCATAACGCCCTTTTCATCATAAAACGCTCCGGATAAATAGTAGGTTGTATTTTGGTTACCACCGCTAGCAGAAATCTGGTGTTGCTGTTGCTTTCCGTCACGAAGTATTAGGTCAAGCCAGTCCGTTTCGATTCCATTTTTAAGATTATCACTTTCAAGTGTACTGAAAAAGGTGTTATCCTTGCTGGCATCATTGGCAGCAATTCCTCGGGCAACACGAGAATACTGCGCAAACTGCTCGCCGTTCATTAAATTAAGATCTTTCTTGGCTTTTTTAATCCCATAATAACCATCATAGCTAATCACTGCTTTACCTTCCTTACCTCTTTTGGTGGTAATTAGTATAACCCCATTAGCACCACGAGAACCATAAATAGCCACTGAACTAGCATCTTTCAAAACCTCCATTGACTCAATATCATTCGGATTGAAATCGTTGATGTTAACATCTGTCGGTATTCCATCGATTACATATAGCGGGTTATTACTCGCGTTGATAGATCTATTCCCACGGATTCTTATGGTTGGTGCAGAACCAGGATTACCATTGGCACGTACAATATCAACCCCTGCTAAGCGTCCCTGTGCATTCGAAAGAAAATTAGAAGAAGGAGTTTCACCAATGTCTTTGGCCGAAATACTAGAAATAGCTCCCGTAAGATCACGCTTTTTCTGGGTTCCATATCCCACCACGATTACCTCTTCCAGTGCTTTGGTATCCACGCTAAGCATTGTATTGATCTGGCTACGTTTCTCAATGACTTCCTCCTTTGAAATATAACCTACATAGGAATATACCAATAAGGCAGATCCGTTAGGTACCACAATGCTATATTCTCCTTCAGTATTTGTAGTGGTGCCCTGTGAAGTTCCTTTTACGACAATACTCACACCTGGCAATCCCATGCCACTCTCATCAGTAACAGTCCCTTTCACAGTAAACTCCGAATGAAGAGGTTCCTGACTTTCAATTCGGGGAAGTTTTAGCGGTGGAATTGTGTTTTCGGCAGTCCTGTTTCGCAGCACAATACGATTACTCACCTCCAAGAAATTAATATTATAAGGCGTCAAAATTTTATTGAGAACATCGGTCAGGGGCTCCTGTGTAGCTGAAATTGTGATAACATGACTCAGATCCACCAAACGTGAGTTATAGGAAAACTTAATCTTGGCAGTATTTTCAAGGGTTGTCAATACTGCATTTAAAGATTTCGCTTTGGCATGTACCGTCACCTTTCGTTCAAGAATTCCTTGGCCACTGACAGAAGTAGCCAAAGTCATTCCTGAGAAAAGCAAGGATATCGTAATTTGTAATAGAGATAGTCGCACGATTTTATAGCTTAATCGTTTTTGAGTAAGAGTTATTTTCATACTTTTGATTGAGTTGTTTAATATTTTTTGAAGTATTGGCAATGATAAGCCCCTTCTTTAGAGAACCTGTTTTACAGAACAGGAACTGGGCTCAAAACGGCGTCGGATATGTTACAGCATTTCGACGCCTGTTTTTATTTCACGTTTTTCATCCATAGGCACTTAGTTACATCCATTGGTATTTATGGTTATTTGGTTATTAAAAATTTTATAGGTGGTATTTGTACCCAGACTTGCACAAACGATTTTCAGTTTCTCTGCAAGCGGTTGGTCACTCAGTGAAGTCGTCAAATAGCAATTTTCCAATTTATCCTTTGGATATGCTATTTCAACGGCGTATGCTTGTTCAATCGTTTTAAAGATTTGTAGTACAGGCACATCTGAAAACTCGAAGCTTAGTTTTTCAATATTGCTTAATTCTTGCGTAAGAATTTTTTCCTGTGTAAGATCTTCAATTTTCTGGAATTTTAAATTTTTGCGTGACAGACGCGCGCCTTCATTCGGTAATAGTTCCAGCTCTTTTACTTCTGAGTTTTGGGTTGAAACATTTACCTTACCCGTACGAACCACTACCTCTACATTTTTTTCATCCGAAAATGCTTTTATCCGAAAACTAGTACCTACCACCTTGGTAATTAGCTCATTGGCGTAAACATAAAACGGACGGTTCTTATTTTTGCTGATTTCGAAAAAAGCATCACCCGATAAGTAAACTTTTCTTTCATTTTTAGAAAAATGGGAAGGATATACCAGCTTACTTTTGGGTTGTAGAAGCACAGAGCTTCCGTCCGATAACATTACTAGCTGTGGATGATCCGAAGCATTCACCGTAACGATGGAATCTAATTTCTTTTCCTGTTTTTCAAAGGCTTGTGCTTGAATTGCGTGGTTCTTCTGGTACAGGTATAGCGCTCCAAGTACCGATAACAGAAGGACTACCGAAGCCGCTGCCTGAAACCATACGGCTTTGTAAAACTGAACTGTTTTTTGCAATTTTTTTTGTTCAACTTTAAGCCAGGTGTTTTTAAGTTGCTCCTGAATTTCCTGTATCGCTACTTTTTCAGTTGGAACACGTAGTGCAAGCAACCATAACCTGGCTTCATCCACCATTTTACCTCGGTGTGGTTTATCCAAAGTCCATACTTCCCAGCTATCCGAGTCATCGTTTAGTAGAATCCATCTCTTAAAAGACTCGTCATCCAGGAAATCCGCTACGGAGGTGTATCTGTCTCTGTTTTGCATGTTACTATTGCTTGTACAAAATCAGAGAGAAGAACTATTTTATTTGATACTCAGTAAATACTATTTTATTTTGAAAAAATTAAATTAATTCAACAAACAGAAGCATCAGTAGCGCTACATGATCCTTTAAATCTTTGCGTAGTTGAATGACAGCCCGGTGAATGAGGTTGTTGGCCGACTGGTAATTTATATTCAGAACTTCTGCTATTTGTTCCGTTTTCAATTCCTGGTGGTATCTCAAGTAAAGCGCTTCTTTTTGACGAGGAGGTAACGAATTGATATATTGATTGAGCTGAGAAACCTTGGCAGCCGTTTCTTCATCTGCAATTAAATGATCTTCGATGGTAAATTCTACTAAAAACTGGACTTCCTCTAAAGAAGTAGTATGACGAAAAATATGATCCCCTTTGTTTGTTCGGGCAATTCGTTTTCGTAAGCAAGAAAGTAAGTACGCTTTTACCGACGCAGTTCGGCAAAGCGTGGAGCGATAATGCCAGATATCCACAAAAACATCTTGGATACAGTCTTGTACTTTGTCGGTATCTGATAAAAATGATTTCCCGTAGCGTAGCAACGCGGGATAAAACCTTTCAAATAATTCTGTAAATGGAACTTCATCGCCTTCTATTAGGCGACACCAAAGAACTTCATCAGAAATCATTGTATCCTTCACGCGTAAATGTTAGTTATCCCTGAATGTTATTTGAAAATAAAAATCGAACCAAATACGAATGCTGATAAAGCAAGGCACTGTTTCGATATTTCTGAATCATAAAACGAACTAATATACACTCAGAGAGGATCGTTTTTATTTTAGATACTCAGTAATTGTATTTTATTTTTAAAAAATTAAATTTATTCATAAAAATCAGCAGCAACGGGGCTACCTTACCTTAGAAGCGGTAATCAGAAGCCCGTTGCCTATCATATACGAGCTTCATGGTTCTCTCTCCATAAGTGGAGCTGGAATGTACTCGGACTGATATAGACTTACCTTCATTGATCAACTTCCAAACCTCCGTTACCTTAAAGTCTATTTTCTCCCCATCGTCCTTCAAGAACCTCGCCGAGCTTATCGTCATCGTTTGTCCGTCATCTGACCACCTTGCTGCGGACTGCACCCTTGGGATTCCGACAAAAGTGGCAGCTGTCTCCATATCGCCAAAGGTCACTTTTTCTTGTCTCATCACCAGCTCCCCGTCAGAGGACGAGCTTGCAACATCAACCGTCAAAAAGTATGCATTTACGCTAATTTTCATGATTTTAGACCGCATGCGATCTCCACCTCCGAATATACAAAGCGGAAACTGCTCCCCTAATTCGCTATTTGACTCATTCAATTTCCAGTCTCCCGAAAAATTGGGGTGATCAGCCAATGCACTAGTTTCAGATGTAATAGCATCCGTCGGCAGGTCAGTTTTGTTTTGTCCTTTCCAGGCTGTGCTCCAAACAAGCAGTATTAACAAAGCGTTGAAACGTAAGAATTTCATCATTTTTTCTGTTTTTATTACAAATGAATTCAACAAATCTAAAAATTCCTGCTCTTAGTTTTTGGACATGCTGGATGTAAAACAGTTAACGAAATGTTAAACTTTTTTCGGGCAACCCAGAAGGTGCAGTTTTGGTTGTAGTGCAACGGGTATTTTTCAAGCTATTCTTGAAAAATACCCGTTGTTAATAGTTCAAAATTTTGGGAGTTAATACTTACTAAGTAGTGGTATAGAAAAGGTTATCAATTGTTTGCCTCAGCTACGCTGAGAACTGCCCCCTCTTTCAACAGGCGATTTTTCAATGAAAAATAATCCACATTTTGCACATCAACACCTCTTTCTATTGCCATTGCCGCAGCAGTCCCTACTGCTTGGCCGAGCACCATAAAGGTCCATTCCAAACGGATAGCTCCGTAAGCAATATGGCTCGACGATGGACAGGTGGGCGTTAATAAATTGATACATTCAGAATTCTTGGGCACCAAAGCTTGGTATGAGAGGGGTAAAGGTCGCCAATAATCTCCGCCAAAAACAAATCCTTCATTATAGGCATATCCTCCTTTTATAATTCGTCGTACGCTGTGAACATCGGTAGGCCAGTAGGCTACTCCAATAGGATCTTCTACTGGAGTGGGATTTTGCTTACGTACATGAAGTTCAGTAATGACATAATCGGACACCATTCGTCGGGCATCCCGGACATAAAACATTCTTGGGAAATAATGGTTGTCCGTAAATTCATCTTTGGCATATCCCCAGCTTGCCCACTCCCTTTGCAACTGTGCATCTAAAGCGCCAACCTCCGTATCATACGCCAAAAAGTAAAACAACCCTTTTGTGAAGGTTTCATGGAATTGCAGTATTTCATTTCGGGTTTGATAATTACCCAATGGATACGCCACATTCATACCATAAAGATTATGTGAAAGGTCATGCCAAGCACCCAAATCGGTTTTGCCATTAGGCAGATTGGCTTTTGGAGTATATAACTTACCCCCTGCTTTGATATATCTCAAATATATTTCATACTGACCGCGATCGTATTTTTCGGGTTTATAAAAAGGTACTCTATTTTTCAAATCCTTCGTTAAGCATACTCTAAAACAAAACGCTTGTAAATTGTTATCAGCCGCACCCGGCGTTCCAAAAGGCTCATTTTGAATCGTCGGAATTACACCGCTATTTTTATCTCCTGGTGTCTGGTAAGGATCCACATTTACGGTAAACTGGGCATGATCGGTTTCGGCACGAATTCCGTTAAGGGTTTCACCATACTGGCTATTGGCTTCACGTCCCACAGTGGTTGAAATACCAGCTGCCGTCAGCAAATCACCTTCAATGGTAGCGTCAATAAATATTTTTGCCTGAAATATTTCATTTTGTTCGGACGCAATTTGTGTAATCCGCAAACCTGTTTTCTGGACCGCGTTTTTTGATTCGGAAAGTCTGGTCTTATAAAAGAGTTTGACATTCTCTTCTAATAACCAATCCATTATTACTTTTTCTGCAACTTTCGATTCCAAACGCCACAGGCTGGTATCCTTCTTTTTTGAACGAAGCATCGCTTCGAACGGTTCCTCACGACCGTACACTTTCGCAACTCTTCGGTAGAACTCCAAAGCCAAACCACCGACCGCTACGCTATTTCGAAACTCTTTGTGGTTATCAATATCAGTACCGCCTAATCCCTCGACAACATGGCCACCAATATGACCCGTTGGTTCCAGAAGTGCTACTGTTTTTCCCATTCGCGCTACTTGAATCGCAGCGGCATATCCGCCGGCGCTTCCACCATATACGACTACGTCGAACTGATGCTGACCATAGCTATTGGTAGTCCCTATTAAAAGGACTACCAAAAACTTAAAAATCAATGCATACTTACTTTTTAATATCCTTGTTGCCATTCCACTCCTGATGATTAATACTTATGATCACGCCCTTATTTTTTAGCTTGGTTTGTAACTCCTGAGTATTTAAGTCCTGAACCGGTTTGTTTTCCTTTGAAGCCAAGGCCGCTGCAATCCCTGCACTATTACCAAGTTGCATCCAGGTACACTCTACTCGTGCGGAACAAAAAGCAACATGAGAAACGGACAGACAAACTGGAACTATCAGGTTGGTACACTCCTCCTTTTTTGGTAAAATACTACGGTAAGAAAACTCATAGGGTTTATTGATCGTCTCCCAAATCCTGCCTTCATTTACAAATTGCGTTTTGGAAACCGCTACCCGCTGTACATGATGGCTGTCGATCCAGTGTGATCCCAAACAAATTGCATCCGACTTCGTTCTGTTTTCCAGAATATCATGCTGCGTTTGCACTAATGCCCCTTTCATCCTGCGTGCTTCACGGATATACAAATAATAGGGAAAATTGCCATTATCTTTAAACTCATCTGCGGTGAATCCATACTGATTCACTTCTTTATGAAGTGCTTCAGGTACAGTAGGATCATTGGCCAAAAAGTAAAGCAACCCCAGTGTCCAGTTTTTATGATCATCATAAATAGCTTTTCTTTTTTTGTAATTAGCATCCGGATACGCCACATTTCCTCCAAAATGGCCCAAAGATATAACAGATTTCTGCTTATTATTGGTTTCGTATTTACCCTTTGGGTACTGCCATGTATACATATCTATAATATCCCTTAGCTTGGTATCAGGACTGTTTTTTAACAATCTTGAAAGTAAAATAAAACGGTTTACATCATACTTTTCAGGTTTAGGAAAAGGGGTACGGTCGGGGTTAGACGAAAGCATTAACCTAAAATTATAATTCATTACCCGATTGTCACCGTTGCCTTCTATTTGAGTGCTACGCTCAACAAAGCCCGGCAAAAGCTTGCCTGCATCATCATACGGGGAGGCGTTAATTGGCTCGTCAATAAATCGGATGCCTGCCAAAGATTCATCATATTCGGAAATACCTTCCCGACCATATGTATAGGATACGCCTGATTTGGCCATCAGGTCCCCTTCGTAAGTTGCATCAATAAAAACCTTGCCTTCGATCGTACTTCCGTTGGTCAATTTGATGGTGCTGATCGCCTTTTGTTTCTTTTTAACTGAATTCACAAAGGCTTCATATATAACTTTAACATTAGCCTCTTGCAACATTTCATTCATGACCTTTTCAGCCACGTGCGATTCGAAGTAAAATATGGTTTTGTCATAACCATAATGCTTACTCATTCGGCTATAAAATTCCAAAGGCAACCCTGAAATTGTTTCTTCAATCATGTGTTCGGACTCTGCCGTACCGATACCGCTGGTGTTTAACCCGCCAACATGTTTGGTTTGTTCAATTAAAAGCACTTTGGATCCTTCACGAGATGCCGCAATGGCTGCCATAACTCCTCCTGGCGTGCCGCCATATACTACCACATCATATTCAGTTTGCGCATGAACATTTTGCCAAACCATTATAAGAAATGCAAAAAACAATAGTCTCAATTTCATAATTAATAAGTTAGTATATTTTGATGGATGGCGCATGAACGCCATCCATCCTATAATTTTTAGTATCCAGGGTTTTGGGTCAATCCGGAATTGACATCCATTTCATTAATTGGTATAGGGTACAGTAAATGTTTCTGTTCCGAAGTAATACCTATTTTAGTCATTTTCTCTATGTAAGTTCCGGTTCTTAACAAGTCCCATCGGCCATGACCTTCAAAGGCCAGTTCCCAGCCACGCTCCTCTAATACCGCTTTTCTAAATTCTTCCTTCGACAAACCAGCCAAATCGGGTAACACATCCGCTTTGCCATTTCTCGCTCTCGCCCTTACCTTATTAATGGCTTGATATGATTCAGTAGTGGGGCCATTAAGTTCATTTAGTGCCTCTGCGTACATCAATAGTACATCTGCATACCGAATCACCAGAAAGTTATTTCGAGCGGAGCTCGATCCACACGCCTTTGGATCCCAGTATTTATCTATATGTGGGCCCGTTCGGGATTCTACAATACTCCCATTTGCGATTTTTTTACTATAAATTATGGTCACCTCTTTTCTATAATCACCAGCCGGATAGCTCGCTACAAATTGTGGGGTCGACTGGTAAGCACCTCCTACCAAATTGATTGGATAGGAAAAATAGATTGCGAAATTAACCGCCATGGCACTACCATATTGCGGAAGGGCACAGCTATATTGAATTGAAAAAATATGTTCCGGTCCGTTTTCTTTTTCTGGATCAAATACATCCCGGTAATCATTCACCAGAGAATAACTTCCTGCTGTAATCACTTCATTCGCTTTATCAGCAGCCTTTTTCCATTCTTTTCTTGTCAGATAAACCTTGGCAAGTATTGATTTCGCGGCCCCGATGGTTGCCCTTCCAATTTCTCCTGCCGCAGTAAATTTGGGAGGAAGCACAGTTTCGGCTTCTTGTAAGTCTTTAACGATCTGAGCATATACCTGATCCACAGGAGTCCTCGACACATTTACGTTAACTACATCATTTGAAATTGCAGTAATAAGCGGTACATCTCCAAAAGCCCGAACCAAATTAAAATAACTAAGCGCCCTAATAAATTTCGCTTCTCCGATAATCTGACCTTTCAGTTTCTCATCCATGGTAATGTTCGACACATTTTGAATTACCCTGTTGGCACGATCAATCGTGATATAGGCTGCGGTATAAAAACTATCGAAAAGCCCCGTTCCGCTATTGAACAAATTTTTATGTATTTCCGAACCGGCAGCATAATCTTCCCGCACCTCTTGCTGATCACTGTTAAGATCGGAGAGGTTAATCATATTCATCCCATACTGTGCTTTAAGCCTATCGTAAACGCCATTAATGGCCGATGTAGCGTCAGAGGCAGATTGGAAAGAATTTGACTCTTCCAAAAAGCTCAAGGGAACTTCTTTAATATTGTCTTCACAACTCGTAATGCCCATCAGACATCCAAATAAGAGAATTAGACTTTTATATTTCATAATATTAAATCATTTAAAAATTAGAATGAAAAACTAGCTCCAATGGTATAGGTACGAGCAGACGGATAAGCATACACGTCAACGCCATAACTGGTATTGCTATTAAAATCGGAATTAACCTCTGGATCATAACCTCTGTATTTCGTAAAAGTTAGTAGGTTCTGACCGCTAATGTATACTCTGGCCTTATTGAGGTATTTACTTTTAAGAGGTAAATTATAGCCCAAGGAAACATTCTTTAACCGAAGGAATGAACCTTCTTCCACAAAATAAGAGTCTGTATTGGTGGGCCTCCACTGGCGAATGGATGGTGAGGTTTGGGAAGGTTTATCTGCCCGCCACGCCGACTCATAATAAGACTTTAAAAATGCTTGTGAAGGATCGGAGCTATCCATTGATCTCCGGGTATAGTTCATGATTTGATTTCCCTGAACTCCTTGAATGAATATGGATAGATCCATGCCTTTGAAAGAAACCGTATTGGTAAATCCATAAATAAACTTTGGAAGTCCATTACCCAATATCTGCCGATCCGTAGCTTCATTGAACACCCCATCTCCACTCAAATCCTTGTATTTTAATGCACCGGGCAGATCACCTGACCGGGCCATTGCACCGGCGGCTTTTATCTCATCAGTCGTTTGCCAAATTCCATCAAACACGTTACCATAGAAGGAACCCACCGGTTCTCCAACTTTTACGATTGACGTACCTGCCCCATAAGTTGCACCTACTAAATATTGATCCGCATCGTTTAATTTCAAGACTTTGTTCTGATTAAAAGAAATATTCCCGTTAGAAGTCCATTTAACCACGCCATCTATATTGACGGTATTAATACCAAACTCAAAGCCTTTGTTTTCCAGACTCCCAACGTTTCGGGTTACACTAGTGAACCCTGTAGTAACGGGAAGCTGTACACCCAGTAGCAGATCTGATGTCGTTTTGACATAGTAATCGGCAGTAAATTGTAACCTATTATTATACAATCCCAAATCGAACCCAACGTCAAACTGAGCCGTTTTTTCCCATTTAAGATCAGGGTTTGCAATTCGTGAAGCCTGTGTCATCAACACTTGCTGGTCACCAAAAACCGTCCTCCCTGTTCCATATTGAGAAAGCGAACTATATAACCCTATACCATCATTACCGGTTATACCATAGCTAACGCGGGCTTTTAAATCACTGACCACTTTGCTACTTTTCAAAAATGCCTCATCAGATATTCTCCATGCAAAAGCTCCCGAAGGGAAAAAACCGTATCTATTATTATTACCAAATCGAGACGACCCGTCTATCCTACCTGTTACGGTAAAAAGATAACGATCTTTAAATCTGTAATTTAACCTCCCCAAATAAGAGTTAAGGCCCCATTCCTGTACCGAACCACTCGGTGGTAAAGGCTTATCAGCTAAACCCAAATTATTTGCGCCCAAGGTATAATTGGGAAAATCCTGAGCTTCTGAATACGTTCTCTCTTCGTGATTACTTTGAAAAGTAACCCCAGCTACCACATCAAAAGCATGCTCCTTAAAACTAGTGGTATAGGTTAAAATATTCTCGTTTAACAAATTCAGGTTACTGGATG
>CAXBLH010000028.1:0-22509 GCA_963976315.1 uncultured Dyadobacter sp. | reverse complement strand
CTTCTTCATTTAAAGCTAATTTCTCCCTAATTTCCAGAGGGGCAGACTTATGCGATAAACTTATTAACTTAAAATGATTATACATCACTAAATTCTTATTCAATTCACAAAAATACTCCACAATTTTCAGATATTGTGGCAAATTAAAAACATCCTTGTTTATTTATAACAACTATAAATAAAAACAGTGATTTATAACAAAGTAACCGTTTTATAGCATAGTAATCCTATGATGGATGTCAGTTTAAATGATGCTATTGGATACCTCATTGGATCAATGAACAACTAACTTATCAAAAAAATCGTTATCACTGGTATTCGAATGGGCTTTCTTGACAAGGGAGCTAGTTACTATTAAATAAGCGTTTAGATTCTGGTAATAGTTCAACGCGTCCTTAAAAATAATTCAGCAAATAAAATACGAGGCAGAATATGGCCAATACATACGATAAAAAGAATGTTTATAAGTATATCATTGCCACTATACTTTTAGCATTGAGTTTTGGTTCATTATTCTATACCAATTATCTAGTAGATAAATTAGAAGAACGGGAACAGAGGGAGCTTCAACTATACGCAGAAGCATTGCGATACGCAATTAGCAGTGAAAATGACGAGAATTTCAATGTGGTGATGGAAGTGATTAAGGAGGCTGTTAATTTTTATCAAATACCAGCAATATATGTGGATCAAAACGGTTTTCCCCAACAAGAAATTAATATAGCCTATCCCGAAAACGCAAGTAGACGCCTCAAGGAAGAGATCAAAACACGCCAACTTGCTAAAATGAAAGAGGAACATCCACCAATACCTGTTGAAATTACTGGGATTGGAATTGGTTATATCTACTACAGCAATTCATTTTTGTTAACTCAATTAAGGTTATACCCTTTCATTTCCTTATTTGTAATGCTATTTATAGGTTATTTGGCATATTTGGCTTTTAGTTCGGCACGAAAAGCAGAGCAAAACCGGGTATGGGTTGGATTAGCAAAGGAAACCGCTCATCAACTAGGAACTCCACTTTCTTCTCTAATGGCTTGGGTAGAATATTTCCGCAGTGAACCCAGTATAGATTCTTCCATTGCCGAAGAAATAGAAAAGGATGTAATACGATTAGAAATGATTACAACCCGTTTTTCAAATATTGGTTCCGTGCCCGTAATGAAGGATGAATCTGTTGCGGCTGTAATCACCAACTTCATTCACTACTTGGAAAGACGTGTCTCCTCAAAGGTTAAGTTCCAAATTAGCAATGAGTTGGCTATCGGACAAAAGGTTTCGATGAACAAGAATCTTTTTGAATGGGTTATAGAGAATATTTGTAAAAATGCGGTGGATGCCATGGCTGGTGTGGGCGAAATCAATATTTTGCTACAACTCCCACCACAAACCAAAGAAATACTTATCGACATTACCGACAACGGCAAAGGGATGACCAAAGCCCAGGCAAATAAGATATTTGACCCCGGATTTAGTACTAAAAAAAGGGGATGGGGGCTTGGTTTAACTTTGGCAAAACGAATAATAGAAAATTACCACAACGGCAAACTATATGTAAAAAATACAGAGCAGGGTAAAGGAACTACTTTCCGGATTATATTAAATGTAAAAACAGGAGAGTAAACATTACCGATAGCCAGGTACTGAAACAGTATCTGTTTCTATTTGGTTACTAACGCGCAATGCCCGATCTCTAATTCGAACTTTATATTTTAAAGTAATTGGAACAGTGGAATTGGCATATAAATAGGAAACGGCCAAATCTAGCTTACCCTTCAACGGACCCGATTTCCCATCTGGTTTTAATAAGGGCAACCACTTAACCTGGTCTTCCGACAAGATGGATTCTGTCCAAGTACCATCCAAATTTTTTCGAACTGTAACCAATTCATAATTCCCCCAATTGCCATATCGTGCCGTAAAGGCTTCATCCAGTCGTTCGGCAGAAGATGCACCCAAATCGCCATCTCCATCTTCAAAATTAATAGTGATCAGAATATTTTCACGGACTTTTTTATTGTTATCGTCTATTTCAGTATACTGGTCTACCCCATTGTAATAAATAACGGGAGTATCATCATACTTTGGAATTTCGACACAACCAGATAAGACAACTAGAAAAAGAAAACCGATGTATTTTTTATAATTCATAATATTAGAAGCAAATTTCATTAAATTAATTCTAAACATTCAGACTGTCTAAACCCTACATTAAGCAAAATTAAAAACTCAAATGCTACGGACATTTTTCAAACACCGTCTAACTTTGCAATATAATCACAAAATTAACTTGTTTTGAACTCACAGAGCAACATTTCACAACTTGACCTAAGAATCGACCTCAGAAACCGTGTATTGAACATTACTAATCACGATTTCCAAACATTAGCATTGGCCATATTTAGATATCAGGCAGAACACAATGCCCTGTATAAACAATTTCTCAACTACTTAAAAATCAAACCTGATACTATAAGTAACTTACTAGAAATACCTTTTTTACCTATTCAGTTATTCAAAACCCAACAAGTTGTAACGGGAAAACCTGATAACACACCTATCGTTTTTGAAAGTAGTGGAACCACTGATACTATCCCAAGTCGGCATCTGCTTTATGACGAAGAATTATACCAAAAGGTTGCAATAGCCATATTCGAAAAGCAGTATGGAGCACTTAAAAACTTTCAGATATTGGCGCTACTCCCCTCCTACCTTGAACGAAACAACTCCTCGTTGGTGTATATGATTGATTATTTTATTCGTCAAACTCAGAGCGATTATTCTAATTTCTATTTAAATAACACCGATGAACTTATAGCTGCATTAAAAATCGCAAAAGAAAACGGCCAGAAGACCTTATTAATAGGTGTTACTTTTGCACTTCTTGATTTTGCAGAGGCCAATGATATGTCCTTTCTAAAAGACTTTCCAGGACTTATCATTATGGACACCGGGGGGATGAAAGGCCGTCGCCAGGAATTGTTACGTGCAGAAGTGCATGAGCTTTTAACTCAAAGATTATTTGTTGAAAAAGTACATTCCGAATATGGCATGACGGAGCTATTGTCTCAGTGTTATTCTATGGGGGAAGGTATATTTCAAATGAGCCAGACTATGAAGATCTTACTTCGCGACATTTATGACCCTTTCTCCAAGTATGATAAACCGAATCCATTCATAAAAACAGGAGGTATCAATGTTATTGATCTTGCCAACTTGGACAGCATTTCTTTTATTGAAACACAAGATCTGGGTAGATTTGGTTCAGTCCCTAATACCTTCGAAATCCTAGGTCGTTTTGACAATTCTGATATAAGGGGATGTAATTTAATGGTTATGAACTAACGCTAACGTCCATGCCTGAAAGTATCCTAGCCTTAGATAACTGAAAATTAGAGCCTGGATAATAGCCCTGAATAACCTTACTCATCGTAAAAATTTAATTGAAATTTAATTTCATTTCGATAGATAATTCTGATGAACTTCGTTACTTATTTTCATCATACCAATTAATGTTTCTATATAGAACCTTTCTAATACAGCAGTTTCTAGAATATTTATTAATTTAGCATGATTGTTTAAAAATTGCACTATAATAGTTTTCTATTAAACTTTTAGATTATTAACCTACATAATTATTAACTAATGAAAAGACGTGATGCAATAGGCCGTGTGGCACTTATTATGGGTGGGGCGATTTCGGCGCCAACTATGCTGGCATTTTTGGAAGGCTGTAAATCCTCAAGCGATGCGGGCACTGCAATGTCATTCCCTTTCACTGCTGAAAGAAGAAGTTTAATCTCAGAAGTTGCAGAAGTTATTATACCCAAAACCGATACACCAGGTGCCAAAGATGCCAAGGTAGGTGAGTTTATCGAGTTGATGCTAAAAGATTGCTACTCTTCTAACGATCAGGCTAGTTTTGAAAAAGGCTTGGAAGAACTTGAAAAAGAAAATTTCCTAAAAGCCAGTCCAGAAGAAAGAATCACAATCCTGACCAAAATGGAAAGTGATGGTAAAGCAGAAATGCAAAAGGCAGGTGAAGAAAAGAAAAAATATACCGAAGCAGGTAAAGAGTATACAGAGGCAGGTGTACCATTTTTCAGACTGATGAAAGAATTGACATTATTGGGCTATTTCACGTCTGAAGAAGGAGCTACCCAATCACTGGAATATGTTGCCGTGCCGGGTCGTTACGATGGCTGTATTGATTATACTCCTGGTCAAAAAGCTTGGGCTATGTAACCTTCACGAAGGGAATTAATTTTCAAACCTGACTATTCAAATTATTAATATTCAAAATACAAGATGAATTTAAATATTAAAGCAACCAAACAAGATTCCTACGACGCCATTGTTGTGGGTTCAGGCATCAGCGGTGGATGGGCCGCAAAAGAATTAACAGAAAAAGGCTTAAAAGTGGTCATGCTGGAGCGCGGCCGTGATATCAAACATATTGTAGACTATAAAACGGCAACCTTAGCACCTTGGGAGTTTGAACACCGTGGACGTGTTACCACCATTGCCAAAGAAGAATATTGGGCGAGTATGCGTACTGGCTATACAGCCAATGAAGAATGGCGTTATCTTTTCGAAAATGACAAAGAAAACCCATATTTGGAAACCAGACGTTTCGATTGGATTAGAGCATACCACGTAGGGGGCCGCTCTTTACTATGGGGACGCCAAAGTTACCGTCTAAATCCACGTGACTTTGAGGCTAATGCGGAAGATGGTATTGCCACCGACTGGCCAGTGAGATACAATGAAATTGCACCATGGTACGATTACGTAGAAAAATTTGCAGGTATTAGTGGAGGAAAAGATGGTCTGGATGTGTTGCCAGATGGCCAATACTTACCTCCAATGCAAATGAACTGTGTTGAAACCCATGTAAAAGGAGAAGTGGAGAAAAAATTTGCTGGTCGTCATATTATTATGGGCCGTACTGCTCACCTTACTCAACCACAATCTTTCCATACTGAACTTGGCCGAGCGGCTTGTCAGTTCCGAAACATGTGTATGCGTGGTTGTCCTTATGGAGGATATTTCAGCACACAGGCTGCTACACTTCCTGCTGCACAAAGAACTGGTAATTTAACCCTAATTCCTGACACCATCGTCTCCGAGGTGATTTATGATGACAAACTTGGAAAAGCAACAGGGGTTAGAACTATAAATCAAAACACCCTTGAAACGAAAGAATATTATGCTAAAATCATATTCTTAAATGCATCTGCTATCGCTTCTACTTCGATTTTGATGAATTCTAAATCGGAACGCTTTCCAAATGGAATGGGTAATGAAAGTGACCAGCTGGGGCGTAACGTTATGGATCACCATCTTGCAGTGGGTGCTCGTGGCGATATGGATGGTTTTGAAGACAAGTATTATTTTGGCCGTCGGGCAAATGGTGTATATGTCCCTCGTTACCGTAACTGGGGAGATGACAAACGTGATTATATCCGTGGATTTGGATACCAAGGTGGGGCTAGCCGTGCTAGCTGGCAAAGTGGGAATGGAATGGATGGCTTTGGAGCTGACTTCAAAGCAAAACTATCTGAACCAGGCGGATGGTCTATGAATTTGGGAGGATTTGGCGAAATGCTTCCAGACGAAAAAAATAGATTCACTTTGCATCCAACTGAAAAAGACAAATGGGGATTGCCAGTGGTTGTATTTGATGCTGCCTATGGCGAGAATGAGAAAAAAATGCGTCAAGATATGATGAACGACGCCGCCGAAATGCTAGAGGCCGCAGGTCTTAAAAATGTTTCTAAGTATAACGATGAGACAAAGAGTCCAGGAATTGGTATTCACGAAATGGGTACTGCTAGAATGGGTACAGACAAGAAAAACTCAATCTTGAATAAACACAATCAAGTGTGGGGTGCTGAGAATGTTTTCGTAACAGACGGTTCCTTCATGACTTCCGCTTCCTGTGTTAATCCCTCATTAACCTATATGGCATTTACAGCCCGCGCAGCAGATTTTGCGGTGAAAGAATTAAAAAAGCAAAATATTTAAGAGTTGAACAGCTGATAACATTAAACTTAAACACGAATGAAATTGCCTAACTACTTTTACTGTCCGTAATTATCCGCCAGTAACCGGCTTAAAAATTCTTTTCAGAAAGGATCTGAAAGCCGACGGTAAAGATGCAATACCAAACCAATCGTGATAAGGCCTATTAATAGATAGCACTAAAAGAAAAAGCTTTACAGGTAAATCCTGTAAAGCTTTTTCTTTTGAAACTAGTCCGGTAGTTTGGTTCAGTAGTATAGCTACAGAACCAGCATATAAAACCATAGAATTAAAATATTGTGGAGACAACCATTAAGCCCTTTCAACGGGTAGCATCCATTGATGCATACAGAGGATTTGTGATGTTGCTGATGATGGCAGAAGTTTTGAATTTTAGTGCTGTATCCAGTGCAATTCCTGATTCAGGCTTTTGGGCGTTTATGGATTGGCACCAAAGTCATGTATCCTGGGTGGGCTGTTCTTTACATGACTTAATTCAGCCATCATTTACCTTTTTAGTAGGAGTTGCCTTGCCTTATTCTTTAGCAAGTCGCACGATGAGAGACCAGCGTAAAACCCAAATTTGGTTTCATACTATTAAACGATCCTTGATATTGGTTTTACTTGGAATATTTTTACGTTCCATGCACCATGAACAAACTAATTTTACTTTCGAAGATACTTTAACCCAAATCGGGCTTGGGTACCCCATTTTATTTGCATTAGGTACAAAGTCTGAAAAATTCCAATGGTCTACATTGGTGATACTACTGATAGGATATTGGGCATTTTTCGCATTTTACCCTCTTCCAACCATTTATTTCGACTGGACGGAAACGGGTACAACTGCTGATTGGCAACATAATTTACAAGGTTTTGCTGCCCACTGGAATAAAAACACCAATGCAGCTTGGGCATTTGACCGATGGTTTATGAATTTGTTTCCGAGAGAATCCCCGTTTCGCTATAATAGTGGAGGGTATAGTACACTTAGTTTCATACCCACCTTAGGCACGATGATACTAGGTTTGATAGCAGGAAGTTGGCTGCGTAATAAGCCAGATCAGTTTCTCCGTAATTCTTTAATTACCGCCGCAGTTCTGTTTTCCACGGCAATCCTGCTAAATATTACTGGAATTAATCCTATTGTAAAACGTATCTGGACTCCAGCATGGACCCTTTTCAGTGGTGGATGGGCTTTTCTACTTTTAGTTTTGTTTTACCTCTTGGCTGACAAATTAAATTACAAAAAATTCTTTTACCTATTAATTGTTATCGGTACCAATTCAATAGTTGCTTATGTAATGGCCCATACCATTAATGACCTCATTGATGAATCCTTCCGAATAAATATCAGCCCCAACTATGATCTACTATTTGGCGTACCTTATAAAACAATTGTAAGCGGGTTTATTATATTGGCTGTCGAATGGTTTATACTACGCTGGATGTATAAGAAAAAAATATTTGTGAAAATCTAAAATTACATACCTATTTTGGAATTGTGTTTATAGCTTAGAGCCAGCAAAACCAAAACAGCATTACTTTTTTTTTAAAAATGACCAATCTTTTAGCAGTTCACCATATTGCCATCATTTGCTCTGATTATGCAAAGTCCAAACATTTTTATGTGGAAATTTTAGGGTTAAAAATAATACGCGAGGTATTTCGCGAAAGCAGAAATTCCTTCAAACTTGACCTGGCAGTGAATGACCAGTATTGTATTGAACTTTTTTCCTTCCCAAACCCACCTGCCAGACCTTCTCAGCCGGAAGCATGCGGGCTCAGACATTTGGCATTCAAGGTGGAAGATATTGAAAAAGAAATTATGGCACTACAACAAAAGGGTATTATCACAGAACCAATAAGAGTAGATGCATTTACTGGAAAAAGGTTCACCTTTTTTCCAGATCCAGACAACCTCCCAATCGAGCTTTACGAAGTCTAATTTTTTAAAATTAAAGTGCAATTTCACTAATAAGTGCAAAATGATATATCCATTTTTTACTTTAAAAATTTCATTCGATTAGCATATAATTTAACTTTAATTGAACGTTTGTAGAATTACAATTGTAAGAAACCTTACAATCAAGACTCGACCTAAATTAGAATATATTAATAGCCGCATTTAAAAATTTCCTTAATAAAGCGAAACAGGCTAAATTTGTCGAGTTATGTTCTGCGAAAAACTTTCAAAAGCAGTTTTATTAAAAGGTACTATGCTCAAAAATACGAAAATCATATTATTAAGTTTCATAATTATAATATTCATAAATGCTTGCAAAAAACCTGCTCCTCAGGCAGTAGTAATCGCTGAAAAGTCTCCTGTCCTTCAGATTGGCAATGAAGACGTATCTATCGAAGATTTTAAAACAGCCTATGAAAAATACAAGAACGAAACTGACTCCCTGGTCAACTTGACCCCAGAAGCGTATTTAAAAATTTTTACAGAAACTAAGTTAAAAATTAAAAGCGCTAAAACTTCGGGCAAAGACACTACTTCTGATTACAAAGAAGAAATTGATACCTACAAAAAACAACTCGCCAAAAACTTCCTTAAAGACGACCCTCTTATTAATAAAATGGCCCAAGAGGCGTATTCCCGCATGAAGCAAGAAGTGAATGCTTCTCATATTCTTATAGCAGTGCCAGAAGATGCTGACCCAAAAGACACCTTAAGCGCTTACAGGGCTGCTGTTGCTATGAAAGGACGCTTAAAGGAAGGATCTAACTTTGAGGAAATGGCCACACAATTTTCTGCGGACCCCACCGCAAAAATAAACCATGGAAACCTCGGTAATTTTACAGCATTACAAATGTTGTATCCATTGGAACAAATCGCGTTTAGTGCTCCAATTGGTAAAATTTCCGATCCGGTTCGTTCTAGAAATGGGTTCCATTTAGTACGAGTAAATAGTTTAAAAGCCAACCGAGGGTTGGTGAAGGTAGCTCATATTATGTTAAAGCTAGACTCAACGGACTCTGAAACTAAAAAGGAAATCACCTCCGCTAGGATTTATGAAGCGTTTAACAAACTGGAAAAAGGAGCGTCATGGTCAGCCATGGTTCAAGAGTATTCCGAGGACGGACAGTCCAAAGTCATGGATGGAATCTTGCCCATGTTTGGGGTAGGACAAATGGTAACTGAAATTGAAAATGCAGCCTTTAATCTCACCGAAGCCAAACCCATTTCGAGTCCAATACAAACGATTTATGGTTGGCATATCTTAAAATTGATTTCAAAACAAGGAATTGAACCTTACGAAAACCTGGAAGCCTATTTAAAGCAAAAGGTCGTAACAGATACCCGAGGAAAGGTAATATTCGAGGCTAAAGCCAACCGTTTGAAAAAAACATATAAACCCACTGAGTTCGATCAACCATGGAAGGAGGTTCAAAAATTGGTGGACAGCACCCTTTTGACTGGAAAATGGGATTATGTCCAGCCCGTAAATCAGGAATGGAACAAAGTAATTCTATTTGCAATTGGATCCGAAAACTATAATGCAGCTGGCTTTTTGGATTATGTAAAAGCGAAACAGTCACCAGCCGTAGAGGGGTCGTCTCCACTTATGGTTTTCAAAAGACATTATCAGGAATACCTCACCGACCGTCTGCAAAAATACGAAATTGAACATTTGGATGAAATCAATCCTAAATTCAGGGAGTTAATAGGCGATATTAAAGAAGGCATACTCATCAATCAAGGAATGGAAGAAGAGGTTTGGCAGAAATCCATTCTCGACTCGGTGGGTCAGTTGGCGATTTATGAAAAAAACAAGTTGAAATATCAGCTTCCTGAACGTGCACTAGGTACGATCATTACAGCCGTCAATAGTAATAGTTTGAAGAAATTCCTTGCAATGACGGAACAAAAACCATTCCTTCTGGAAAGAAAATCTCCAGAGATTCTATTTGATGAAAATACAAGTACTCTGCCTCCTAATAGTAAGGCCCTACTAACAGAAATATTAACGGTACTGAAATCTAATCCAAGTTACTCCATTGAGATTGCTGGTTATCGGACGAATGAAGAAGGGATGAAGTTATCTTCTGAACGTATCAAAAATATAGTTAATTTTTTATCAGCCAATAATATTTCCTTGGTTCGAATCATTGAAAAGGATTATAGTTCCTTTAGACCAAGTGACGACGTGGCACGAAACCGTAGAGTAAGTTTTCAGTTTTTTACAGAATCCTTAAAAGATTTGGAAAAGGTTTTCAATGAAGACAATTCGGAAAAAATAGCTGTGGAAGAAGGTTATTTCACTAAGGATCATAAGATTATAACCGAAGCAACCTGGAAAACAGGCAACCAAACCATCACTGGAAAATCCGGAATTTCTAATATTCTCATTGATAAAATTGAACCAGCACGATTGAAAAAATTGAGTGAAGCGCGAGGCAGTGTAATCAACGATTATCAAAAAGAATTAGAAAAAGCTTGGATTGAGAAGCTAAAAAAACAATATCCTGTTAAAGTGAATGTCGAAGAATTAGAAAAAGTAGCGCCATAATGCTAATTTAGCATTTGAATAAGACTTTATGCAACAATTCCATAAGTTTTAGTGTATACAAAGGAAAGGAACAAATAATAGAAATGAATAAAATTAAGAATTTAGCGCTGGGCGTTTTTTCGTTTTTGCTGGTTGGGTTAAGTCATACTACTTGGGCGCAAGGCCAGCAAGGAGTCAGTATTGATAAAATCATTGCACGGGTAGACAATCACTATATACTGAATTCCGATTTGGAAGATATGTATTTGTCCTATACGTCGCAAGGTCAACGGGCACCCGAAAAATGCCAGCTTCTTGAATCATTGATCATCAACAAATTATTGCTCGCAAAAGCAGAGATAGATTCTGTTTTGGTAGAAGACAGTGAAGTTGATGGAGAATTAGATGCAAAAATGGGATATATGATTCAGCGATTTGGGTCAGAAAAAAACATATTAGAAGCATACGGAAAAAGTGTAGATGCTCTAAAAAACGAATTGAGGATCCAGGTCAAAGAACAAAAGATCGTCGAGAAAATGCAGAGAACTATTTCTGGAAATGTAAAAATCACTCCTAGTGAAGTTCGACGTTTTTTCAATGCTATTCCAAAAGATAGTTTGCCCTACATTCCTTCTGAAATTGAAGTGGGTGAAATAGTTCGGCTGGGAACTGTAACCAAAGAGCAAAAAGATAAGCTTAAAAATCAGCTTATAGATCTGAGAGCACGTGCTGAGAAAGGAGAAGATTTCAGTATGCTAGCCCAAATTTATTCTGAAGATTTAGGTTCTGCCAAAAATGGTGGGGATTTGGGTTTTGCAAAAAGAGGAGCCATGGTACCAGAGTTTGAAGGCGCTGCACTAGCTCTTAAACCAGGTGAAATCTCGGATGCAATTGAGTCACAATATGGCTTTCACCTTATTAAATTAATTGAAACCCGTGGTGCTGAATACCATGCCAAACACATACTCTTACGTCCGGACTATAATAAAGGCACGGATATGACAAGCGCTATTAGAACTCTAGATAGCTTGAAAGCATTAATCGAAATAGATTCATTAAAATTTGCAAAAGCTGCGTTAGACAATTCAGAAGATAAATTCACGTCAGAAACTGGCGGACTGATACAAGACCGTAACACTGGACTTAGTCGTTTAGCACTGGACGCGAGTATGGATCCAGCACTTTATTTTGCGATTGATAGTATGAAAGTTGGCCAAATTAGTGCCCCTATTTCATATAGAACCGAGGACGGAACGAGTGGTATGCGTATACTGTGGTATAAAAGCAAATCGGAACCGCATACAGCCAATTTGAAAGATGATTATGAAAAAATGTCTCAAATTGTATTAAGTAATAAACGAAACAATGCCTTGGAAGAATGGTTCAAAAAAGCCCAAGGTGATGTCTATATCAGCATTGAGCCTGAATATCGAAATTGTCAAGTGTTAGGTTTCGTCCATGATGACGACCACTTATAAAGTACTATAAAGTTTAAAGAAGGAGGCTGTCTCAAAAAGAGAACTGACAAAATAAAATTTTGCTTGTTTAAAACCTCCCGGCAGCGGCCGACCGCCCCTAAATCCCCCTCTCCTTGCTGGAGAGGGGGACTTTTAGCCCTTCTCCAGCAAGGAGAAGGGCTGGGATGAGGTGTTTTGCAGAATTAAATTTGGTGTTATTTTTTTTTGAGACAGCCTCTTTTTTGTTGTGCTAATTTTTTTGTGTTATTTAGTTTGAAACAATCATTTTATACCACTGTGAATTATTCATCTGACGTAGAAGCAGCCGAGGCGATGAAAGTTGCCTATGATAAAATAAGAAAAGAAATTGGACAAGTAATTGTAGGACAAGACGAAGTGATCAAAGGCCTGTTAACGGCTATTTTTTGTCAAGGACACTGTTTACTTGTAGGAGTACCAGGGCTTGCAAAAACCTTGCTGATCCAGACTATCGCTTCTTCGGTAGATTTAAAATTTAATCGTATACAGTTTACACCAGACCTAATGCCTTCGGATATTCTAGGGTCTGAAACATTGGATCAAAATCGTAATTTTAAATTCATCAAAGGCCCCGTTTTTGCAAATATTATTTTGGCAGATGAAATTAACCGCACACCACCAAAAACACAGTCGGCTTTATTAGAAGCCATGCAAGAATATTCGGTTACCATTGCGGGAGAAAAACATACTTTGAGTCGCCCGTTTTTTGTATTGGCCACCCAAAACCCTATTGAGCAAGAAGGTACATATCCCCTACCAGAGGCGCAACTAGACCGTTTCATGTTTATGATTCGACTGGACTATCCGAGTTATTCCGAAGAAGTAAGTATCGTTAGAACCACTACCAGTGACGTGAAACACAAAGTCTCGGAGGTGGTAACAGCTGCTGAAATCATTGCTTTCCAACAACTCGTAAGGCGTGTACCTGTTACTGATCATGTGATCGAATATGCTGTAAAACTAGTTCATAAAACAAGGCCGAATGGCGAAATGGCAGCGGATGAGACTAAACAGTACTTGGATTGGGGAGCAGGCCCAAGGGCTTCGCAGGCACTTATATTAGCCGCCAAATGCAATGCTTTATTAGCTGGAAAATATTCTCCGGATATAGAAGATGTACAAGCCGTGGCCTTACCCATTCTTAGACACCGTATTATCAGGAATTTCAAAGCAGAATCGGAAGGCATCTCTGAAGACCAGATCATCAAAAAATTACTTTAGATAAATCGTGGGTAATTACAATGGAATACAGAACGAGTTAACCAAGTAATTTTTGGAATTATTCGTCTTTAACATTTGGTATTAACCCCAAATTAAAGCTAAACCTTATGAAAAAACTATTGCAACTGATCATAGCCTTCGGTATAGGAACTGGATTTGCATTTTCTCAAAATAAAGAAGAAAAAAAGGTAGCCGACGCGGTCGAAAAATTCAGGAAAACCATGGTGGATCCTTATCAAAAAACCTTTGAAGCTTTAACCTCGGAGCACCTCTCCTATGGCCATTCCTCGGGTCTTATTGAAGACAGAAAAATAGCTATTGAGTCGATGGTAAGTGGGAAATTCAACTTTACGAGTTTAGATTTAACAGAACAAACCGTGCAAGTGGTGGGAAAAACCGCTTGGGTTCGTCACACTTTTTTTGCGCATACACATGATGCAGGTAAAGAGGCGGGCACGGTAAAGCTTAAAGTTTTGATGATTTGGGTCAAACAAAAAGGAGACTGGATTTTGCTAGCTCGCCAAGCTGTTAAAGTGCTGTAAATCCAAAAGTGATCCGTGACTATCAATGCTTCCACCTTCTTTTGCAGAATGTGGAAGCATTTTTTTTGACTAATTTATAGCGACTATCAGCAGACAAAGTCCTAATAATCTAGATACGTATGAAATTAATTTAGTTTTAAGTAAGTTAAGACTATAACAAATAAGTTTGAAAATACAGAACCATGGCCGATCCACAACCTAAAAGTAATTCCACCACAAATCCCAATTGCTGTTCAGAAGAGCATCAAGTTTTCAATAAGGAACAGGAGGACCAGCACCATGGACATGACCACAGCAACGCTGATCAAGCGGGCTGGATGGCACAGGGGCCTTTGCTTACAGCCTTGATCATTTTGACGGCAATGCTTACTTTGGAATATGGATTAGACTTGAAACTCCCTTCCTTGGTGGAGCTCGCCATATTCGTATTCGCTTATTTATTAGCTGGACATAACGTGCTCTTTTTGGCCTATAAAAAGTTGCTTCACTTTGACATATTCAATGAGTTCTTTCTAATGGGGATTGCGACTTTGGGCGCTTTTGCTATTGGTGCTTACAGCGAAGGGGTAGCGGTTATGGTTTTTTACTCTATAGGAGAATGGTTCCAAGAGTCTGCCGTGAATCAGGCGAAACGTAATATCAAAGCCTTACTGGATATTCGCCCGGATTCCGTGGAAGTTATCCGTAATGGTATTATTCAAACAGTGAAGCCATCACAAGTACAAATCAATGAAACAATTCAGGTAAAGCCAGGTGTAAAAGTTGCCCTTGACGGTGAGCTGGTTTCGGACAAGGCTGTATTTAATACCGCAGCGTTAACTGGCGAAAACATCCCAGACTCAAAACTGAAAGGAGAACAAGTTTTAGCTGGGATGATTAATTTGAATACCGTTGCGGAAATTAAAGTCCTTGCTTTATTTCAAGATAGCCGACTAAGTAAGATTCTGGAAATGGTACAGGAAGCGACCTCTAGAAAATCTAAAACTCAGCTTTTTATATCCCGGTTTGCCAAAGTGTACACTCCCGGAGTTTTTGGACTTGCCCTTTTGTTAATCATCATTCCTTATTTTTTTGTATCCAATTACATTTTTAGTGATTGGCTTTACCGCAGTCTTGTATTTTTGGTCATCAGCTGCCCCTGTGCCCTCGTGGTCTCCATTCCCTTGGGGTATTTTGGAGGAATCGGACTGGCCTCAAAAAATGGTATATTGTTCAAAGGTTCCAATTTTTTGGATGTTATGACTGATATAGATACCGTAGTGATGGACAAAACTGGTACTTTGACCAAAGGGGTATTTAATGTACAAAAAATTGTTACCAATAATTTTGAAGAAAAAGAACTAATCGAACTCACTGCTGCTATTGAAAGCAAATCTAATCACCCTATTGCCTTGGCAATAACCAATTATGCTGGTCGAGATACAAATATCCATCATATCGAAAATGTGGAGGAAATTCCTGGCCATGGATTATCTGGCTTGGTGAATGGACAACCGGTACTTGCTGGAAATACACGCTTACTCCAAAAATTCAATATTGTTTATGACCATAGTATTGATAATGAAGCGGATACCATTGTTGCAGTAGCTATCAACAACCAATTCGCAGGATATTTTCTAATTGCAGATGAAATAAAACCTGATGCCGCTCAAACTATCAACGAACTGCATAGTCTCCATATCCATACTGTGATATTGAGCGGAGATCGACAAAATGTGGTTTCAAAAGTGGCCAATACACTTGGAATTAAGGATGCCTTCGGCGGTCTGCTTCCCGAAGACAAAGTGGATAAATTAGAAAATTTAAAAAGGGAAGGAAGAAAAATTGCATTTGTAGGAGATGGCGTCAATGATGCCCCAGTGATTGCTTTGGCAGATGCAGGTATTGCAATGGGAGGCTTGGGTAGTGACGCTACTATTGAAACAGCGGATATTGTAATTCAAAACGATCAGCCTTCCAAAATTGTCTCCGCCATCAAAATAGGTAAGCTTACCAAAAAAATCGTTTGGCAAAATATAGCTTTAGCAATGGGGGTAAAACTATTCGTCCTACTACTCGGCGCCGGGGGGATTGCCACTTTATGGGAGGCAGTAATTGCGGATGTTGGAGTTGCGTTATTAGCCATTGTCAATGCGGTCAGGATTCAAAGAATAGAAAAAATTTAACTCATAAGTTCTTTTTGGATCGATGGATTTGAATGGCTCTAGAGCTGATTCCCAGCTGATCGGCAGCAATTTTAATTTTCCCATCTGCCATTTCTATGGCCCGTTCTATGGCTGTAAGACTGGTAATATTTTTAATTTGATTAAAATTATATCCCTGATTCAAAAGTTGATCGATGGCTTTTTCATAAGCCACAAGGTTGAATGGAGAATCAGGGGTTGTAGGTCTGGTGGGCCTATCACCACTAGAAATATCTCCTAAACAAATAGCATGCCTTCCGATATGTCGACACGCCATTCGTCGGATGATTTGTTCGAGCTCCCGAACATTGCCAATATATTTACGTTTTACCAAAAAGTTCATCACCATGTCTTCGATTTTGGGGGTGACTTCATCCGTGAAATATTTCTTAAGAAAGTGTGTTACCAGAAGCGGAATATCCTCTTTCCTTTTATCTAAACTCGGGATTTTACATTTCCAAGTGGAAAGCCTAAAGTAAAGATCCAAACGGAATCGTTGCTCTTCAATTTCTTTCTCCAAGGAGCGATTCGTCGCACTTACCAATCGAAACGTAGATTTTTTCCATGAATTACTCCCAAGCGGCTTAAAAGTACCTTCTTGAATCACTCTTAAAAGTTCTCCTTGGAGACGCAAGGGCAACTCTCCTACTTCATCCAAAAATAAGGTTCCATTGTTAGCGATATCAAAAGCACCTTGACGACTCGTATTGGCACCGGTATAAGCCCCCTTTTCATGACCATAAAACTCACTACCCGATAACTCCCCTGCAACCGTTGAACAGTCCACTATATGAAATTCTCCCTTTTGTTTCCTAGTATCAAAACGATGTACTAGACCCGAGAGCCTCTCCTTTCCACTACCACTCTCACCCATAATAAGTATGGAGGAATCCGTAAATACCGATACCTCTATAAGTTCCCTTAGCATATGTTTCCAAATCGGCGTCTCACCTATCAAATATTGTTTAATATAATCTGAATTCAATAAACTTTCAATGGTGTCCCAGCGTTCAAAATTCTTCTTGATTAGTTCATGTACGAAAGGTGTGTTCTCAAAATCAACTACCAAAGAAGCCCCTGCTTCCAAAAGTTTCCAAATAGTTTCTGGAGCATATAAGGTTTTGTCAAACAATACCACAATTGTTTTATGATGGCTATTTGTGTAGTTGCTCAGATAGATTACCGTCTTAGTGACCTGACTTGAATCGTCCAATAAAATAATTTGTAGGTAAGATTTAGGAAATTCCAAAGGATCCCTAAACTCCAGAAAATCGACCGAGGCAAAAAAGTACTCCTTTCGCACTGGAGAATTATCAGTAAAATCTATCAACCTAGTTACGAATTTTTTCATATTGAGCTCAGGTAAATAAAGAAACACTTTACTAATTTAGTTAATTTTTCCATTCCTTCTATTAATACTTATTGTGCGGTAACCGATTCTTTGTAAAATCAGAAGAATAGTTCGCACCCTATTAAAAATGGCGAACTAAACTTCGCCTTCACTACGGAACATACAGTGTTACAGCACATTTACTTAAATGGCATGAGTTTGGTTATTGAAAAAGCATTAAATATTTATCAACTTAATTTTTCAATATCATGCATAACATTGATCGTACATTGGGAGAAAGCAATTATGGTTTTAATAATGAAGCTTTTGAATTTGAAGATGAATTCGAATCTGAAAACGCTGAGTTTGAAAACGAAGATTATGAATTTGAATACGAATTTGAATCGGGCATGTCTGATTCGCTTGAAATGGAAATGGCAAGCCAATTGCTTTCAGTAAATAGTGATGCGGAATTAGAACAATTTTTAGGAGGCTTATTTAAAAAGGCAGTGGGTGGCATTAAAAATTTCGCAAAATCATCCGCAGGTAGAGCGCTAGGTGGCATGCTTAAAGGCATCGCTAAAAAGGCCTTACCCATCGCCGGCTCAGCCATTGGTAATTTTATAGTCCCAGGCGTTGGTGGTGCCATCGGCGGAAAGCTTGCCGGATTAGCTGGAAAAGCATTCGGCCTCGAGTTGGAAGGCCTTAGTCCAGAGGATATGGAATTTGAAGTAGCAAAAGCCTATGTCCGACTAGCTTCTGATGCCGCTAAAAACACTGCCAGATCACCCATACAAGGACGGCAACCTCAACAAGCTGCACGTGCGAGTTTAATTCAAGCCGCCCGCCGTCATGCACCTGGCCTTTTAGCCAAAACAAACACCAATTATAATACGAACCGAAGTTCGCATTCCGGGAGATGGGTTCGTCGTGGTAACAAGGTTGTTTTATACGGAATTTGATTTCAAAATGATGGTCAAGAAATATTTACATAGCGAAGCAATTTCCTTGTTATCAAGGCTCGGACAACTTCAACCTTTTTCTATAAATGCACCAATGGTTGCAGCCGCCAGTCCGTCTGACGGGGCCTTACGCGCCATTGCCGATCATTTGGTAGCATCCAAAAAAGAGTTGAACAAGAAAGTGAATGCTTTTTTGGAAAAATTAAAGGATACTTCCGAGAAAAAGTTCACCTCCGCAGCGGAAGCCCAAAATAGTTATTCTATTTTGAAATTACGTTTCAATGATATTCTTGATCAAATAGATATATTCTCCGATGTAATTTCGCAGCGATCAGAACATATCACTGGAGCATGGATTGCTGGTCTCGATATTCTGGCTTCTGATGCGCTTTTACCTGTAAACCAAAAATACGGTAAGACGGAGGTCATGTGCTTTTTGGAACGCGGTCATGGAGCTGCGATACGAAGAACTCGTACCAAGCTACCAGGCGGAGATGACAATCCAGTGGCTATAATACAGATCCCTCGGGAACGTATGGTTGCCAGCGGTATTGCGTCCTCCCTGGTACATGAAGTAGGACATCAAGGTGCCGCCTTACTTAATTTGGTAGATTCTTTACGACAAGAGATTCATGCGAAGACCAACCAAGTAGATGAGTCTCTAAAATTACCTTGGTCGCTGCTAGGAAAATGGATTTCCGAAATTGTTGCAGACTTTTGGTCAATTGCCCATTTGGGAATTACAGCTACGCACGGACTAATGGGGGTGGTAAGTCTACCGACCTATTTTGTATTCAGAATAAAAATGGACGATCCACATCCATTCCCGTGGATTCGAGTAAAACTAAGTATAGAATTTGGTAAGTACCTATTCCCCGATGAACAGTGGGCTCAGTTAGAAAGTATTTGGAAAAATCTTTATCCGACGGATAAGCTTGAACATTCTAAAAAACAGATCATCATTCAGTTAGAAAAGGTCACGTCTGAGTTTGTAGCATTAGTAGCCAACCACGATTCTGAAGCGTTGGAAGCCAAAAAACTCATGGACATTTTTCCATACAAAAGTAGACAGCCTCCAGTACTTAGGAAAATGTACACCGCCGTTAATAAAAACAGCTCAGTCATGGATGCGTGGTCTCCGACTTTCCTTTTTGCCGTAATAGGACAAGCCCGCACCGATGGCCGAATAGGTTCGAACTTTGAAAACCAATTACTTTCAAAATACCTGACCAAATGGGCCATTGATAGGGCAGAAAATAGAGGCAAAAATTATTGTAATCTTATTAAACAGACATAAAAATGGAAGAGGATCCAAAAAATAAAAACCAGTCCAAAGCGAAAACTCCAACTGTCAGAGAACTAGATAGTATGGTTACCAAAATTGGACTTGAGTCAAACGAAAACAGGGCTTCTATTTCTGATTTAAAATTAGATGTAAAAGCACTGGACTACGAGGTAAAAAAAGGTTTTCACGAACTAAAAGACACTATCTATCAACATCTTGGAAAGTCAACACAATCCGCCCATGAAGCAGAAGAACCATCCATTCTAAAATCAATTAAAAAACAGATCTGCGCAGAACTGAATGACGGTAAAGACATTTGCGACGATTCGGGACCCGTCTTGACCCACTTTAAACTGGACCAATGTCATTCAATCATCAGAGACAAAGTCGAAAACTATGTGATCCTTACTGCGCATATTGATGGGAAGCCAATCAAGTGTTTAGATGATCTCAAAAGTTTTGATCTACACTGTACGGTTACACAATGTTCCAAAATAAAATTACCTACTGGGAACCACCTAAAATCGATCAAATTTGGTAATCTTTTTTTGGAAGAACCCGCAGGTGGTGCCGAAATTTTTGATCCATTGGCAAAAGCTAATCAAGGAAAAGTTTTGTGCAAACTGAACCCGGAAATAATCCGTCAATACCAAAATTTTGAAGAAATTAAACTGTTGGTTGGCCTAGACATAGAAGACCCTGCAGATGATTCTAAAAAAATAACGTCTTATTTTCAACCCATTAATTATACATTTGAACATGGTTCCGATGGTACTTCTGCTAGAAATAATAAGTCGAACTTTGGCAACACAATCGCTGATAGCAATGCCAAGCCATTGTCAATTCAGTTACAACCGAATGTAGGCACGGATAGCATCCACCACACGAAGGCATTATGGGATGCGATCAAAAAAAGAATTCCGTCGTACAAGATTTTGGATGGAATACTAAATTCCCTACTAGGCGATGCGCCTGCAAAGGGTAATAACAAAGGCGTAGCTTCTGTTTTATACCAACGCGGAGAAAAATTACATCCATTACCGTTTACCAATATCCAGGCTTATCGTTTGTTAAAATCTGCGTCACAAGCCTATTTATGGAGTGTAAATAATATTTATCGAAACAATGCCACTGAGTTTGACCTTCAAGAGTACATACAAAGTTATGGTCAAAATGATGAATTTACACCCTATATCGAAAATGTGATAACACGTGTAGAAGAATGGCGAGAAGAGTTATTGGCAGATATGCCTGCCGGAAATCCTCTGCATAACTTTTTGGGTGTAGACCATTTACCAGCAATTGAATTGATATGGAGTTACTGGGTAGAACAAGGAATGCTGGTTCAAACTATGAATGCGATTAGCTTACGATTCCAAAATATATCTTTACATCACGGAAACGATCCATTAGCCCAAATAGACATCGACCCGCTTCGACCTTTGGCTAATCTATTTTGGGGCTATATGCAAGACGAGCAGCATACCTTGACCATAAAAAGACGCGCTTACGAATACGATCACACTTATGGTTTATCGTTGCAAGGGGCTGCTGTTCCCACTTTCCAGTCGGTGGATAGTAGATCCAAATTTATAGAAGCATTTCATAATTTACTGCATAGTGTATCTATCTATTTAAAAGAGTCGGATGATACAACGAGGGTACCTGATGCTTTTGTGACCTTAAATAATCTCAGGGAGGTGCATTTATTATTGGCAGAAGGTAATCATAACGCCTATGGCAATTTGACTTGGACTGCACGCCAAGAAATGTTAATTCAACAATATTTACTTGGAAGGCCGGAAATGAGGGAATTTTTAGGAGGTAGAATTATGGTACCTTATCGTGAAAACTGGATGGACCGGGTTGACCGTATGAAACAAATTCAGAATTGGGGTAGTACCAGCATAACCCACTATTATGATTTGGCACAGCATGGCGAGATTATACTACTTACAATACGGGCGCACGATTGGTCTAACGAAGAGGATTCGAATGTGGCTGGGAGCTGGGTTGCTTCCCTAAGAAACGAATTGCAAAGGTATATTCATTCCTACCGCACAGTTACCGGCGTGGATCTTTCGGCTGATAGCCAGCCATCAGACCTCAACTTTATGCAACCATCGGTACTGATCAGCAAAAGACTAAAATCGGAACAGCGTAGCCCCTTACGAAGTAGTAGAGTCGTTTCTGGAAATTGAGTAAATAACCATCATTAACATAACAACCACTTGAAATTTTAAAGTGGTTGTTACTAAAACGACAAATTCCGGGTTTTACCTTTCATAATAATCCTAATACTATGGCTAATTTATATACAGGACCCAACGGTGGATTTGACCTCCGAAGTGCTCGATTTGTTCAATTTAATTTTGGACAAGAACAGGAATTGCAAAACGAGTTCGAAAGTTGGTGGGAAAAAGCCAAAAAGTTGTACCGTTCCCAGAAAACGAATGTAAAAAAGCTTATCACTGTGGGTCAAATTGTGGGTAGGTTACTTGGCCCTGACGTGGGCATAGAAACCAACCCAAACAAACCACCCATTGAGCAAAAAGCAGCAGCCGATTTACAAAAAATACAAGAGGATCGAAGAAAGCGAAAAATGGCTCAGAAACAACAACAAAAGCCCACTTCCTCTGGTAGTAAGGAAGTGGATACTTCGGTTTTTGGAGAAATATTTCACGAGTATGAAACCACTTCTTTTGACCCCGAATATGAACTTACCTTGCTGACTTCCGAATTAAACGATTTAGTAATACGTGCAAAAAAGGATTACGGTATTGGCTCAATTTTGGCAGAAATATTGCTGGACAACCTCAACGACGAACTGAAAAATACGTCACGAGCTTGGGCCCGTCGCAAGCACTTTGGTACCAATGCAAACCCCACAGGTGTGGAAGTACATCATTGGTTTCCTTTCCAGTACATTAGCCTCATTAAAAATCCTGCGATCAAAAAAAAACATAA
>CAXBLH010000027.1:0-22824 GCA_963976315.1 uncultured Dyadobacter sp. | reverse complement strand
TTGTCGGTTTTTCAAGGCTAACGAATTCTTGGCTGTTGGCAGAAGTGTTTTTTCAATCTCGAACATTTGTCTTAGTGGTTATCTTTTGTTAATGACTTTAATCCCTCTTTTGTTGAAGTTAGAAAATTAACTTGCTTTCCATTATTGCTTTCGTAAATAAAAGCTTTAAGACTTTTGCTTTCAAAATCCGAGAAATCTCCTACAATTACAAGTCGAACACGAAATTGTGAAAATTTTTGAAGAATGTCTCCCGCCATTTTATTTTTTAAATCGAAAAAATCAGGGGATATATTTTTTTGATGAAGTATTATTTTATCAAACCCTTGATAATAAATATTCCCCATCAAATCTAAAGCATCCGCTGTGTTCTGAATAATTAGTTCCTCTGAAATAACTTCTGCGACATTTATTTCATTCAGAATATGTTCTTTTATTTCCATTTTATATTTCGTTCAGCTTGGCTTGTTCTTTAATTAGCTGTTTAATTTCTTCTGATGGTACTTTTTGGTCGAACTTAATTTGAATTGTTTTCTTGCCTGTCTTATAGCCTTTTTGTTTCAATATGTTGCGAACTTCTGTTGTTAATGAATCTATGCCAAAACTGACGTGTTTTTTAGCTAATGAAAATCCTGCAAGAATACCATTGTATTTATAAATTGGTACATTCCAACTTATTCCGCTCTCAGCATCTGGTTCAGTAGCTTCAATTAGGTTTTTAAGTTTTAGCATTATTTCTTGAGACACTTCCGGTGAAGCGTTAATAAATTCGTCAATTGTTTTTGGTTTTAAATCCTCCATCTTTATTCTTTTTCTAATTTTCTATTTGCTGGTCTAAAATACCAAGATGCTACTGTAAGAATTAAAAGTAAAATAGGACCAAAAAGTGTCATTGCTTCGTCATTAACTGCCAGATGTGAAATAATAGCACCTGACATTGCAAAGAAAAATCCTGCATAGGCCCATTCTTTTAACAAAGGGAATTTAGGAATAAGTATTGCTACAACACCCAAAATTTTCCACACGCCAAGGATTGTCAGTAAATAAGTCGGATACCCTAATGTATTTATACTTTTAACTTCTTCTTCCATTTTTATTAACTGTACGATTCCTGTAGAAAGCATACCTAACGAAAGCCAAACGGTGGCAATCCAATAAATTAGTTTATTTCTTTTTTCCATAGTATTATTTTCGTTTGTAATGCAGTTGAGTTAAGCCTGATTCAAAAGTTTTTACTTTTACAAATTCAAGTAGTTGCTCAGGTCTCCCATCTTTAAATAATCTTGTTCCATTGCCTAATAATACAGGAACGACCGAAATGATGAACTCATCAATCAAGAAGTTTTTTAATAATTCATTAATGACTTCTGCACCACCATCACAATATATTTTTTTTCCGTTTTCCGATTTTAGTTGCTTAACCAAATCAGTCAAGCTTCCTGTATAGAATGTAGTTCTACCCACATTTGGTCTTTGGGTTCTAGTAATTACATAAACATCTCTTTGTCCATTGTCGTAATGAGATGAACCAATTTCTCTAATTACATAATCATAGGTTTTTCTGCCAACAATCAAAGTGTCAATGGTATCTGTGAATGCTGCATAACCATAGTCTTCGCCTTCCTTTTCAACCATTTTTAAAAAACTAAGGTCATCATTAGGCTTTGCTATATAACCATCTAAACTTGTGGCAATGAAAAGTGATATTTTTCGCAATTTTTGATTTATTTTAAGTTGAGGATAATTTCTTCTAATTTTTCGTGAGCCATATTTAAGCCATATTCAAATGGTAACCTTAATTGTTCTGCTCGATGTTTCTCTGATTTATAAATTATTTGGATAGTTAGTTTACTTTTGTTGTTGGTGAGTTTCTCAAAATTTAAAAACTCAAGTTGTACACCAATGGGCATATTTTCCATTTCAAAAGTTCTAACTATTTCTTGATTTGGTACGACTTTGTGAATTGTTCCGTTTGCCTTAAAGATTACATTGCCTTGGTGTGATGTCTCGAATTGGTAGCTCCCGTGATTTCTATTTTCAAGCTTTATTACTTTTGTACCCATCCATTGTTCAATGAGTTCAAATTCTGAATATGCTTTAAAAAGCAATTCAATTGGTAGGTTAAACTCTCTGGTAATTATGAGTTCTTGTTTTCCTTCTTTGGCATCAATTTTTGTTTTATGTACCATTGTTCTCTATGTTTTTGATTGATGATTTTTCATTACAGCTTCGAGTTTGTCAAATCTATCATCCCATAATTTTCTGAAAGGCTCAATAAAATCGGCTATATCTTTCATTCCATTTAGGTTTAAGTGATAGTAGATTTCTCTACCATTTTGTTCTTTTTTCAGCAATTCACATTCGGTAAGGATTTGTATGTGCTTGGAAATCGTTTGTCTTGAATAGTCAAAATTTTCAGCTATAGCAGTAGGGGTCATTGCGCTCGCTGCGACCAACGTTATAATAGTTCTTCTTGTTGGGTCGGCTAGAGCTTGGAAAACATCTCTTCTTAATTTCATTTCGCAGTTATTTGACTGCAAATTTAAATGCAATCATTTAACTGCACTAATATTTTTTGTTTTTTCTTTGAAATTAGGATGTTTGTCGGGTGTACTGCGGTTTGTTTTAAATTTCCGCCAATGGTTTGTGGGCTTATGAAGTTGGCGATTTCCGAGCAAAGAACTGTCTATTAGCATCGAACTTGATACGAAGCACAAATGTTCATTTAAACGCGCCTCCGCCACTTTTGCCAAATCCGATGTGTGTGTTAAGTATGAATTTGGTATTAAAATACGCTAAAACTCTAGAAGGTGAAAGTCGTTTACAGGCACATTATATATTCCGGCGAAAGTGAGCCACCTATTCCGGTTAAAAGTGGGGCACGCCGAGTGCCGTACGTAAGCCGCAATGAAATTGTGGTGTGACCGGGCTGGCGCACCAGAGCATACGAAGCAATAATATTTGTTCGACCACAAAACAGTCATACTAAGTACTGAAACGCCAATTTCTTGTAGCTTCAGTTATCGGCTGCCCTTCTTTCTTTTTAATTTGGTTGTTGGCTAAACATTCCAATCATGTTTTTCATGGCATTTGTCGAGTGCAAAGATTCTGTTTGTTCTAATGTTAGCTGTGTTATTTCAGATGCTTTTTTTCGCATTTTATTTTCATAATCTTCAATTGCAGTTTTTGTATCTTTAAAGTTGAGGTTTGTCAAACTTTCACTCAATGTCAAAGCGTCTAACATGGCCATATTTACTCCTTCGCCTGCAAATGGTGGCATTACATGGGCAGAATCACCAATTATGGTTAAGTTTTCCTGCGTTTCCCATGTTTGGTCTAATGGAAAATAATATTGAGGTCTTGGAATAAAAGAAGTTTTTTCACTTGCAAATAATTCCTGCCAAATACTATCCCACTCGACATATTCAACTTTGAACCATTCTAAAATTTGGTTTTTATCTTTAAAATCTATATTGCTGTCTTTAAACCAATTTTCATCTTTTTTGCAACTTGTATAAAAAGACATTTCGCCATTCTCTTTTGAACTTACTATAAGTGTTTTTTCGCCACCAAAGGCAAATATTTTCCCGCCTTTTAGTAGCTGATGAATTTGAGGGCTTTCTATCTCGGAACTGTAAATAGTTGCCTCTATTATCGTAATTCCTGAATAAATAGGTTTTATAGAAGTTAAAAAGGGTCTTATTTTAGAGTTTGCTCCATCTGCACCAATTATGATGTCGGCATACGCTGAATTTTTATTTTCAAATACTATTTCCCAACCGTTTTTGCATTTTTGCATTGTTTGGAATTTTGAATTCCAAATAACTGTTCCATCGTTTAACGATTCTAATAGTATTTTTCTTAAAGGACCACGGTCAATTTCTGGTCTAAAATGTTCTTCGCCAAAATCTTCTATTGGCTTCGCTTTGTGGTCATCAAAATGAATGGTAGCGTTATTGTCAAGTATTCTCATTTTGTCGGCACCTGGTCTATAATTAGCTTTAAAAGCATTCATTAGTCCTGCTTTTTCAAGGGCTTTAAGCCCCGACTCTTCGTGTAAATCAAGTGTTGCTCCTTGAACTCTTACGTCTTTATTAATATCTCTTTCAAACACTTTTACATCTGCACCTGCTAATTGTAAAAGTCTTGCCAATGTTAAACCACCGGGTCCGCCACCAACAACTGCTATTTTTTTGTTTTGTATCAACATAATTTTAATTATTTAACTATGATGCAAAACTACTGTTAAGCTATAGTAGACAATAGTATAAATCGGTCGTTTTCGTTTTTAGAAAGTTCTTTTGGTGTAACCCCTGACATTTTTTTTACTTCTTTTATAAAATGTGTTTGGTCTGCAAAATTGAGTTCTGGGAATAATTTACCTTTTTTTATATGGCTTAATGAAGATTTGAATCGGATTATTTTGCAATACGCTTGTAAGGAAATTCCAAAGGTTTGATTAAAATAGCGATTCATTTGTCGGCTACTCCAATACACTTTTTCAGATAATTCTTTTACAGTAAACGTTCCATTTGAAGCATAAATAAAATCGAATAATTGTTGTTTTCTGATGTTAATATTTGATTTTATTAAAGTAGAAATTTTTGAAGAAACTTTGTCGCAAAATGCTTCAAAATCATTTAATTCATTTTGCGAAATTTCAAAATAATTTATTGGCAATAGAATTCCTCCGTTTAATAAATCTGTTACCTGTTCTTCTAATAAATATTCAACAGCAAGTAGTTTAAAGCTAATAGCAAAGAAAATTGTATTTGCTGGAATTGTAGCCTGATTAGGTTCAGTATCTAATCCTTTAAGCGTAATTTGAAAGACTTTACTTTCTGTCAATGAAAAAATAATGTCAAATCTCCCGTCAGGTAGAATTATAATTTGATGCTCCTTGTCCGAGTGATTTGCAAGCATCCAAAAACTCTCAACAAAGTCATTTAAGTCGTTTGGAGGTTTAATTGTTTTCCATTGAATGTCATTTGTTGGCATATTCTATTTTCAATTAGTCTGAATGTTGAATGTTTGTAGGGCGTCTGCTAGGGATACCGATAACGGTTTTCGGATTTGCGAAGTGGCGGATTTTTATAACAAATTTTCAATTGAAAAACTGAACTCGAACCATGTATAAAACAGTCTGCTGAGCACTGAATCGCCACTTTTGCCAACCTGTGTGTGTGCCCAGTATGAATTTGGTACTAAAATACGCTAAAACTCTAGAAGGTGAAAGTCGTTTACAGGTAAATTGGTAAAGTACATATTCCGGCGAAAGTGAGCCACCTATTCCGGTTTAAAGTGAGCCACGTTGTTGGGTCAATAACTTCAGACTAGGAAATATTGGCAGTAAAGTCAAAGCCGTAGACAGCTGGGCGGGACACCGACTAAGTTACTGTATTTGGACGGACGGGGAGGCCAAGTTTGGAAAAAGCCAGAACGGAAACGAAAGAACCTTATACGTCTGGGTATAGCCTATGGCAGAGCTTATCAATTTAGCAGAACAAGGAAAGGTGGTTGCACTAGGCGTGCCCACACATTGCACAAAGCCCAATACTTGGCACTACCATTACCCTAGCACGACTAAGTAAGCGAGGTTACGAGAGTATGAATGATTATTATGAAAGGGTAAGTCCCATGTTTAATATTGGGCACGCCTAGTGGGGCACGCCGAGTGGGGCACGCCGAGTGGGGCACGCCGAGTGCCGTACGTAAGCCGCAATGAAATTGTGGTGTGACCGGGCTGGCGATCCAGAGGCGCACCGTAGGCTTTATGGCCTGCGGCCGTGTACTCGATTGTGCGTAAATTTCCTATTGGAAGTCAATATCGATACCGTCATATTTTGTAATTAGTTCGGGTAAAGTCATTGTTTCAATTTCTAATTCTTTGCAGATAGCAGGAATTTTCTTGAAAAGTTTATTGTCGTTACTGCTTCCTGTTTCTTCGGTGACCAAGACAACTCTTTCCCCTTCCTTAATAAGATTCAAGCAAAGGATTATTTGCTTCATATCTGCATCATTCAGAAATGAATTCTTTTGATTTTCAAACTCTGTATCAGAAAGTTTCTTTTGTCGCCTTACAACAGTATTTACAAATTGATTTTCTACTTGTCGTAAAAATTTTGCTGGTGAAGGGGCAAGTAAAGAGTCGGTTTTGTACGGGACTTTTGAAGATTTCAAAAATGTCTTATCGTTAAGATAATCAAGAGTTGTAAGTACAATCCCTTTGGAGTTGTATGTACATTCTTGAAAAACCTTGTCGATGATTATTATTTCACCTTTTTTTATTTTGGTTTTGAAGAAGTTAAAAAATACTCCTTTTTTGTCAAAAGGCAAGTAGTAACGAACCAACGACAAGAGTGAATTTGTGTCGATTACTACTTTCATTGTAAATACTTTTCAAGTTTATCGGGTGAAATATTTAAAGTTTTGCAAACGTCATACTCGTTTATAACTCCTTCATAGAAAGCTGTCTGAATAGTTGAAACAAGCAAGGGTGAATTCATAGGTTTTGGAGTTGAGCCACCCTTTTGAATTCCTTGCAATTTCTCTAACTCTCTTTGTTTTTGTTCTTCTTCTTTTCGTAAACGATATTTCTCCTCAAAATCGGCTTTTATATTATTGTAGTTGCTTTGAGTAATTTTCTTTTGATAAAGGAGTTTAGTGAATAAAGCAATTTGACTTAAGTGCGTTCTCTTCGAAATGCTTTCAATCAAGTCAAAATGGTAGTCTTTACTTTCGTCTGCCTTGTCAATTTGTTCAAACAATTTATCGTATTCACCTGCAAGAAAATGATATGCAAAGTCATTACACCATCTTTCAATTGATGAAAGTTTATTATTTGCGAAGTTTGAAATATCAAGCTCTTCGATTTCTTCTTCTTTGATAAGGTAATGCCCTAATTCGTGGATTAGTGTAAAAATTTCTCTCCTGAAAGATGACTGCTGTCTTTTAAGAACTATAACATTTGGGTTTAAAAAGAAACCGTCAACATTTGCTTTTTCCTTTTTATTCCAAGTTTCCACAAATTCAAAAACAAGGATGTTGTTTTCTGCAAATGTTGAAATTAAGGCTCTTAGAAATTCCTTGGGAATGGGAATAAATTCTGGGTATAAATCTTTTCGAATCTTTTCAGCAATAGTTTTCGGGTCGTCATTTACCGTGTAAACTGGTAATGTCCTATCAATATTAATTTCAGCAAGTTTTGAAATTGCCGAAAGCGATATTTTGAATTCTTCAAATTGATTTACAATCTTTTTTGCACCAATATTTAGGTCTGTCCCAAATTTATTTTTACGAAAGAAAATGCTTGCGTCTTGCGATACTTCTGGTGATTTAGGGTCTAAATAGTAATGCAGCCCTTTGTTGAAGACCTTGTCAATACGCTTTAAGTGACTAACATTGATTTCGTTTGAAAGTATGTCGTTTTTAGTTAAAGGATTTTTAAGTCCTTCACTTATAGTCAATAACAAGTCGTCCGCTGTCATTTTATACAATGTCAGCAGGTACTTTAATCTTGCTATGTTTTGTTCTACTTTCAAGAAGTCAATTCATTTTAGGTCTGCAAATTTACAATTTTAAATGATTCTTTCGACTATTACGGGGTCTTGTTATACTTACGCATAACGGACAGGTCTTGGCGAAGTGGGGGAAAAGTTGTTCCGTCCGCCCCGGCAAACCGAAGCACAATTTATAATTAAATGTTGAAATTTTGAACTAATGCTTGGCAGAATTCCGTCCGCCCGATATGAAGCAACATAGTAGTACAAATGCTGAAACACAGCTTCCGTCCGCCCCCATTTAGCCAAACCCGATGTTGAACTAAACCTTCGGTAGCTTCCACCCTGAAACCCACAGTAATTTATTAACTTATGAAGATAAACAAAATACTATAAGTTATGACAACAAAAAAAAGAATCCAGAGGAATTAAGAGAGGACAAGATCTTAAACCAAGCCAAGCGCGAAGTTCCTGATTTTACGGAATTATTGCATCGGTTTGAAAGAACTGTTTCTGTTTTGGGAAGAAGTCGAAGCACTTTCGAGAACTATGCACGCCATGTTGCGGCCATTTCCCTTTATTACGGTAAGATACCCACCTTGCTCGATCAAGAGCAGGTACATGAGTACCTATTTTACCTACAAAAGAAGTCAAAATATCCCTCACAGACCTATTTTAAGCACACCGTTTATGGACTTCGGTTTTTGCTTAAATCGGAAGGCTTGCCGTATGAGTACTTGCATCTGCCGCAAATCAAAAAAGAGAAAAAACTCCCTGTTGTACTGAGCAAACAAGAAGTATGGGCCATGTTGCAGCATACTAAACTCCTGAAGCACAAAATATTGATTGGTTTGCTTTATGGTTGTGGCCTGCGCTGCATGGAAGCCAGAAGTTTACGATTGCAAGATATTGACTTCGACAGGATGCAGGTAAAAGTGCTACAAGGCAATCGGGACGCCGAAGCGGGTAAAAAGACAGATACGTTCCACTTTCAGTACACTTGGCAAGAGGCTTAAAAAGCTATATTGCCACAGAAAAACCAAAGAATTATCTCTTTAATGGTCAACCCACTGGAAGCTTGGGGGGAGATTTTGATAGTCGTTATTCTCAACGAGGAGTTCAATGGGCGGTAAAAGCTGCTGCTAAAGCATCCGGCATTAGCAAAGAAGTTTGTGTGCATACCTTGCGCCATAGCTTTGCTACGGGTCCGACCACTCGGCACCTGCTAGAAGATGGCATGGACATTATCACTCTAAAAGATCTACTGGGTCATCAAAATATAGAGACCACGCTGGAGTACTTGCACATAGCCCAGCTCCAAAGCCAGAAAGTTTTTAGCCCACTAGACACCCTGTTTGCACAATGCAGCCTCAGTTCGAGCTAGCCGAAGTACTACATCAAATAGGCAATAGCATTGAACATATGGGTTTAAACCCTTGGCAATTGCGTACCCTAGGCGCTATCAAAAGATGCCGAACGGCTGCCCTTGGTGGGCATATAGATGCTTGTGATGACTGTGGCAATATCAGCATCAGCTATAACTCTTGCCGTAACCGCCATTGTCCCAAATGCCAAGGTAAAAACAAAGAGGCGTGGATACAAGCCAGAGAAGCTGAGCTCTTACCGGTTCCGTACTTCCATTTGGTATTTACCCTGCCAGCTGCGATAAACACCTTGGCGATGCATGAGCCTAAACTGGTGTACGACACCTTGTTTGAAGCGACCTGGCAAACCTTAGTGGCTTTTGGTAAAAACAAAGGCTTACAAATGGGCATGATAGCCATTTTGCATACTTGGGGCCAACAACTGAGCTTACACCCACACCTGCACTGCATTGTTCCAGGTGGCGGTGTTGATGTAAACGGCCATTGGAAAAACCTACGTCAAGATGGTAAGTTTCTGTTTCCTGTCAAGGCCCTATCAAAGGTTTTCAGGGCTAAATATTGCGAAAAACTGAAAGTTAAATCGCCATACGAATATGCGAAAATACGCAAAGAATTATGGAATAAGAGCTGGGCGGCCGCCGCGCGGTAGTGTTTGCCAAACGTCCCTTTGGGAGCAGTAAGGCAGTCGTGGAATATTTAGGCCGATACACTCACGGGGACGCCCAGTCAAAATAGCCATCAGTAATCATCGGATCCAGGCCATCAGCAAAAAAGATATCACTTTTGCCTATAAAGAATATCGACAAAAAGGCATTAAAAAGCAGATGAGCCTCTCACATCAGGAGTTTATTCGAAGGTTTGCCATACATATTTTACCCAAACGTTTTGTAAAGATCAGGCATTATGGCTTTTTAAGCAGTACATGGAAGCGTAAAAAGTTAAAGCTTTTGCAAGTGAAACTGATGGTGGTACCGTCCCAAAAGCAAGAAAACAAACAGTCATTTAGAAAATGTAACTGCTGCAAAACCGGTAACCTACATACGATTGTAGTATTCGACGAGCGAGGACCGCCAAAATTTTACATCGGCAATAGCCAAAATGCCTTTTTCCCGTCTCGCTAATGGGTTGGGTAAGGGATTTTATGCTCTATTTACAAATAAAATGAGCTAAAAGCTTCATTAAACGAAGCCACAAAAAAAGAGGTCTCTGCAAACCTCTAAAACTCCTTAAAATAAATTTACCATAAGTCCATAATAACTCGAACGAGTCCGGTTCCGTTCAACATTGGCTTCATTGTCGGCTTTTCAAGCCCAACGAAGCCTTAGCTGTTGGCTGCTGCCCTTTCTGTGTTATCAATTGTTAGCTTTCAAAAACTCTATAAGTTCTAAAAATCTTTCTTTATCTGGTTTAACAGGTGTGTCGTAAGTGCATTTTTCTAACAAACTAATAGCTTCGTTCACCGAAACTTGTTCAGTCAAATTTCCAATGTGAATTCTTTCCTCATCTACCATTGAAATGTCATCTAAACTGTTGTCCGATTTGATGTCAAAGTAAAGAGCTTTTTTATTTGTCGTGTCAATGCAATATGCTTTATAAAAGTCTGAATGTTGTCCGATTAAAATTACTTTGTCAACAGGGAAGTTCTCTTTATAAAACTTCCAATTTTCAGTTCTTAACAATGAAAATTTTGTGTCGAGGTCTAATTGGTCAACTTCTGTGTCCTTTTGAATTTTATATGCTTTTAAAAACCTTTTGAAAGTCGAGTTTGTCCCACCAGAACGAGTTTTAAAGTCTAAGTAAGAAATAATTTCTTCTTCGGTTTTGTCGGACGGAAATTCTTTGTCCCCTTTAATATCATTTGCTAAGTCGCCCAATTGAGTGTCCTTAGATAATTGTGATTTTATAAATTCGATTAGTGTCATACTTATGAATTTTAGGGTGTGTCAAATAGGGTAGCAGCCAACGTTTTGCAGATTTGCGATGGGCGGGATTTTTACCACAAATGTTCATTCGGAGAACTGAACTTTCAGCTACCATTAAACTGTCTGCGGAGCACGAAACCCCGCCTATTGCAAATGTGCTGTTACCAGCTGGGCTTCTTCTGTCAGCCGTTAAGTTGTCCTTCATATTCGTCATATAATTCGTTGCAAATTGATTGGTCAGATAAATACCGTCCAGTGTCAAGTTGCGTTTTAAAATACTTGTAGTAACTGTCATAAGTGTTACCAAATATTGCTGTCCAAGCGTTGTCTTGTAATTCAGTCAGAGTTATATTTTTTACACTCATTAAAATCAAAATATGTTTTCCTCGCTCTTCTTCAATTCCGTCCTGCCAAACAACCAACCCGATTTCTATTCTGTCGTTGTTAATTGAGATAATTTGCTCATAAAGATATTCGTTGATAGTTGTCGGTTCAATGCTATGAATGTTGCCGTCCTCGTCCACTGTGTTAAATGTCAAATTCGTTGTTTCAAAGTCAAGCTGAATTGGAAAAACGAGTTTGTCGTGGTCAATGCTTAATTTTTTCTTGTCAACGATTACGTCTGAAAAAACGTGTGTTGTAAAGTCGTTGAGAGTAATTGAGAATTTGTCTTCGGTGATATTTGTTTTTATAAACCAACTGTCGTGAAGTAGTCCTAAATATTTGTGATAAAGTCCAAGTCGTTGTGCATTGTCAGCAACCAATTTATTGTTATCCTCTAAAGTCGTTGCGTCACTTTCAATGTCCACAAAATGGTCAGCTAAAAATGGTGCAATATCTTGTATATTTCTTGTCATATTGTCGTTAGTTGTTGTCGTCATAGCCTTGCTGGTAACTCCCAAATATGCGAAAGTTTTGTCGTACTTTTAGTATATTGTTGGTATAGGTGTCCATGTTATTTTGTTGATATTAAGGTACTTAGTGGTTGATTTGAATAGTGTCGGTTTATCCATTTATAAACGGTTGTAAATGTTTAATGTCGACTATTACGGGTGATCGAATAAATATTTCTAAATCTAGATATCATTGCATTAATATCCAATAACAATGATAGACTCAGCGAAAAAATGACCTATCTTTTTAGTAAGCGGTAATTTTGGGTCTGGTTCGGTAAAGTCTAAAAATTAAACTGTTCAGAGATGAAAATTGATTTAAAAACAGAACCAACTAATCGATTTGTTTCTCCAATGTGTCTTTAGTAAGCAATAATCATTTGGGACTGCTCCGACGTTCCTGTTTAAACGTCGACTGTTCGGCAATGAAGGAAAAGTTTAAATCGTAGGAGGAAATCCATGAAATAGTATCACGATGCATTTTCTAATTTCGAATCACAAAATCAGTTTCAAAAACACATTCTTACTGTATATTCAAATTCCTTTTGATACTTTTGCAATTCAATCATTAACATTTGTTGGTAAAAATGGACGAAGGCGTACGATTTAAAAGGTTTTTTGGAGCGCTGCTCACTATACTCGGGATTTCGGTTTTGCTTTTTGCATGTGTCGCTTTCCTCTCCGACAAGCCTGTATTAGGGCTAAATGTTAGCAAATGGAATTCTTTAGTGCCGTTTTTGTTAGGTACTGTTTTTCTTTTAACGGGTGTTAACCTCATCAGTAGAACCTAATTTGATCTTATTAATTTGGCCCCAATACTACATTGTAAACATCTTTTAGGGATGCAATAGTCGTTGTACCACTGAATTAATCCTTGGGAATCCGCTGAGGTTTCGACTTTCATTCCAAGGTTTTTCCAAATTCGTGTGATTCGGTTATTTTCAGCTGGAATTTCGCTTAGAAATTGTAGGGCCTTGTCTTGGTATTCTAGCCGGTTCAAGGATTTGGCATAGGCAAATAGTAAAGGTATCGTCACGTTGATAATGAGGTTGTTACTGGATTCTGTTCCCATTTTGGGAGTAGACTTGCCCGAAGTCTTTCCAAATTGAAGATGTGTGGTCCAATACTCGGATTGTCTCAAATTAAAAATTTTATGGAGTTCCGTAATAGAATTAGTATTTGTTAAGGTATTGAATACTTTATCATTATCTGCTAAAAACTGAGCCAACTGAGCCAAACGCAAAGTCGGGAAACCCGCAGGGCGAAGTCTTAAAAACTTCCATTCACTTCCGTTCAGAGGTTCTTTTAATTGATACTTTTGGGCAAGGTAGCGGTATTCTTCGGCGAGCCTAGTAGTATATTCGTCGCTTGGGTTTTCAGGGAGCAATCCACTTCCGCCAAATAAAAGAGCCTCAATTTTAAAAAGATCGCCATGTTGTTGTAGAAGTACTTTTCTTGGTATATTTTGGCACAACCTTAGAAAACATACGTCATTTAATTTGAAACCAAAATGCTGACCAAGTAGCTGGTATGCCGTCTCTTCCCAGTCCGATTTGTTCACCATCCACAAGGCCAAAACATTTTCGGACTTCGTTTGCATTCGTTCCATCAAAACCCGATCGAGCATACTGTATTTTTCTATATCCCCGATTTCTGCAAACTGCGATTCGCACGGAATTATTTGGCTGGAACCTATGAGGTCTTGGTATCTGAGTATGGTCTTTTTCTGTACTAAGCCATTCAAGGAGATAGTAGGTAATTCGGTACCATCTTTTCGGATGATTTTCTGGTCGTTGTTCCACACCACCTGCAATATCACCGATTCAAAAGAATGATTTGTTTGGTGGTCATGCTTTGTCCAGTCCGATGCATTTACATGAATTTCAATATCACCAGCCCATTCCAGATTGTTGAGAATAATACGGGCACCCGAAAAATCTGGTCCTGAATCCGTATTCATAGTTCCTGTTTTTAATACCTGAACGGTTAATCCATCATCGGTCATTAAATTGGATTTTTCAAAATACTGAAATTGCCAAATAAAACTTAGTAATTTTTCATTCATAATTACGCCATTCGTCTGGTTTTTAAGATAGTTGTTGCTCTTGTTTTGACTATACCTGATTTCTTTCGGTTATTTGTACGGTAATATTCAGATTAGGTATCTGAAAAAATCATTAAATTTTTATGGTCGGCAGAATAATATCCATTGTTTCAAGAATTGTCTTGTTATTTATTGTTTTTTCTTTGGTATGGGTAGTGGTGCTTAAATTTGTACCTGTATGGGTTACACCTTACATTATTTCCACCAAAATTTCGGCCATTGGGGGGGAAGGAGAAAGTGAAATTTACAAAGATTGGGAACCCTATGAAAACATTTCTCAAGAAGTTGCCTTAGCAGTAGTTGCTTCTGAAGATCAGAACTTTCCAACCCATTGGGGCTTTGATTTTGATGAAATATATGATGCCATGACCGAGAAACGAAAACGTGCTAGAGGTGCCAGTACCATTTCACAACAGGTTGCCAAAAATGTTTTCTTATGGCATGGACGAAGTTATGTTCGGAAAGGACTTGAAGTGTATTTTACAGTACTCATTGAAGTGATTTGGGGTAAAAAAAGGATTTTAGAAGTCTATTTGAATGTAGCCGAAATGGGCCCGATGACTTTTGGGGTAGAGGCAGCCTCTTTACGGTATTTTAATAAATCTGCTAAAAAACTGACACGATACGAAGCCGCTAGAATTGCAGCCGTTTTGCCGAATCCCATTCGGTTTTCAATCAAAAATCCATCCGCATACGTTAATAAACGTACCGGACAGATTGTTAGACAAATGCGTTATTTGGGTGGACAGAAATATATAGCGGAATTATAGCGGTAAGCGCGTAGAAACATCCGCACCAGATTCGTCAGCCACTTCATTATTCCAAATTTGCGAAATCATACAAACGGTGGCTGACATGGAATTGGCAGCTCTAAAAGGAAAACGAATAATATTGTCCTTAATTTCTGGAGCCACCCAAGTACGCTCTTCACGCTCATTCCCAATATCGGATAACCATCGGAAATGTACAGATCTTTCATCTGGTTGATCCAAATTTTTAAGGTTTATTCTGGTGTCCAAGCTTTCACAATAAATAATTCTTTCGGGGAATTCTGTATCAAAGAACAAATTGTTTTTAACTTGTCTTTGTACGATTGTAAAAGTCAATAAGAATCGAAGGAAGTCATCGTCCACTGATCTTAATTTAGTGTCAAGAAAGCCAGTATGAAGATGGATCCTATCGTTGGATAATGCCTTACGGTCAAAGCGTTTGGCATTTTCACAGGGATTCTGGCAAATTTGGTGTAATAGTACCTTTGTACCTCTTATGGCCAAACTAAATTCAACATCAAAAAATTCGTCGATGTTTCGTTCTGGAGTGGGGCATTCTATTTTAACATTTTCCAGCCAAATTTGAACCTTTGTGTCTCCAAATAAAAACCGTCGAACGTTTTCATAGGTTTCAAAACTGTTCACAATACCACGTCGACCGGAATGAGCCCTATGCACATTGGTCCAATAAGCTCCTTTGATATAGGCATTGCTTTGTTTCACCAAACCGTCACTATGATTACCTGTGGCCTTTTTTACAAGATTATAGCTTTTATAATCACTGCCAATAATACAAAGGCATCGCCCTTCGGGGTAGGTTCCATTCAGGCTTTTTAAGTCTGGTATGTTTTTCTGAGTACCATTTTTGGTGAGGTTAAGATATTGCCGCATGCGTTCCTCCTTGAATATGGCTCCATTGATAACATTCCCCTTTGCGATTAAAAGGTCTTCCAGGAAATCTGGCACAGCACTTAATTCAATTCCCCCATGCGGCGTTCCGATGGTCACCAGACGATGTATCAATTGTTTTGCCTCAATTTTCTTCTTGATGGGCATAATGTTCTGAATCATGCATCTGGTTACTAGTCCACCCATGGAGTGCGCGATAATGATTACCTTATACTCTTCATCATTAGGGCCAAAATCTGCTCCTAAACTTTTTAATTCATTCCGAATTTTTATGTCGATTAGTTTATATAATTCCTCAGCATGTAAAGTAATGTCTCGAACTTTATTTCCAATGACATCTTCATCATAAAAACGGCTAATCCAGATACTACGTGTAGGGTTGATAGGTGTCCCATCTATTTTTTTGGCGGCAAGATTCAATCCGCTATTTGCAGCGTCTACATAATTATATTCCTTTAAAAACCGGATTAACTGCCCTTCGAAGATGTATGGGGCAAAATAAGAAGACTCTTTCGAAACATTTTGCATTTCCACAGAGGTTGCCGAATAACCGTAGTATGCATCGTAAAAAGCTTCTTCCCTTTGATTAGCCGTTGGGGCAAAGCCTCGTACATACACGATTGGGTAGTACCCGTTTTGAATATCAATTTTAAATGACATGATAAATAGAAGGTGATAGGGGTTTATAATTAAATACAGGGTCAAGCTGCAACGGTATACACAGTACGGCCGTTGCCTAATTTAGTCGCTATTAGGGCTTCATTTCTTGAGGCAGATTTATAAGATATATGCACCCAAGAATCAAATTCCTGGATGATTTGATCATATGGGAGGTTAGCATCGCGTATAAACTGAAATAAATCTTCTGTCTTTATTCCAATTACTTGAATATCGGCAGCCTGTCCCTGCATGTGCTGGCTAGATTTGGCACCACCTATTTTCTTATTTAGTCGTTCACACCGGTAACCACTCGAAACATGAATGGGTCTATTCATGCTTAAACGGATGGGTTCCAACACGTGTTCACAAAGTGCGCGCAGGTTTTCAATAATGGTGATAGGTGGATCAAATTGCTCAAAATAGCGGAAGCGGGTGGCAGTTTGACTGGTTAACATTTCTTCTAAGGTAAAATGCGGAGTTAAGAAAGTAGGCATGGCATTCAGTAGGTTTTAAGGGTTTTGAAATAGTGAAACTCGAAATTTGATTTTTATTTTCAGGGGTAGTAATCACTCTTCAAAAAAGTTTCTATGTTTCTTGAAGCCATTATTTCCCATGCGTTTGCATTGCCAATTGGTTGATGGAGCGCGCTATTTTTGAAAGTATCATAATTCAGTTTTTCTGGAGTTAAACGCTCCGTAAGAAAGAAGTCGGTTCCGAACAGCAGTTGTTTTTCCAAGATTGGATTTTTTAGATCTTCGAAAAATTTTGCATGTGTTTTCCGGTCACCTACAGCATAAGCAACATCTGTATAAATTTGAGTGGGATATTTTGTGATGAGGTCATTAATTTGTTTACACCAATTTTGCTGGACCATACCAAAATATTTACTACTACTTTGGTTTTGCTGTTCTTCAAGAATATGTTCAGCTCCGCCATAATGAGCCAGACATATTTTTAGCGGTCGGTCTTTTTTAGAGAAATACGCTATTAAAGACCTATAACTCGCTGGTTCAAGAAAGTAAGAGCAGGTTTTTAGATTCCGCATATTATCATTTTGGCCTAAAATCCATTTGAAGAATTTCTTGGATTGATCTGGCTGTGGCGGCGGTGTGTTTAGGGAGAATGTTTGAGAATATTTTACTCCTGAGTAAGGATCAATTGGATCCAAATTGTTATTTATGAATTGTGTATCGTTGTTATACATTCCGCCCAGATAGCTACAATGGGTTAAAACGGGAATCCCTTTTTCTGCTGCCCATTCAAAAGTTTCTTTTAGTTTTTCATCGAATGCATAAAAGCCCATACTTGGGTATAGCTTTAAACCCACAAAGGGATATTCCCATCGTCCCTCATTGATTTTTATTTTAGTATCAAAATAGCGCTGTACCGTTTCTTTTAGTTCCGATCCAGATTTTTTCCATCGTGGGTCAATTCCTAAGAATACCAAAATATTATCCGGGTTTTCTCTTTTAACTTTAATCACTCCTTCTAGTTGCCCTTCATAGCCAGTAAGTGTTGGACCCACCCCCGACTGTTCCATAAACATGGTAAGGACTACAATTTTTAATTTTGGATCATCATACTGTATTTGTAAATTTCTAAAAATCTCATCTTGATTTTTACTTTTCCCAATTTTAAGAAAGCTGGCATATCTTTTGCCAAAATCTTGTCCGAATAAAGGCAGTAGAAAGGCGAAAACGGCAGAGCCCACCTCCGTGTTTGTTGCACTATCCACGAAGTCGGCTAGGAAATTGGGGAGGTATAATCTTAAAAAATGCTTGGGCGCATTTTTGATATTAAAAATATGGCTATGAATATTATAAAACTGCATAAGGATACGGTTTTAAGGTTTTGTGGTAGCTTTTTTTAATAGGTCAAAATGGAGCTCCAAGACTGGCTGCAAATCCGGAAATCAAAATTCCTAATAGCTTGTGAATTAAATTGTTAGGGATTCTTTCCTCGGTTTCATGGAAAATATTGTATTCCCAGCCAATAGGAATCTGAATATCTTCAACCAACTTATTTACTGTTTTGAGGTAATCTGTTTTTGCGTCAGTACCCATTTTGGGAGGGGAAGTAACTGTATTCTCCTCCGTATGCAGTGCTTCCAGTCGATCAGAATTCTCATGGTAATAATGTACTATTTGAGCACTTTTGGAAGGGTATTCTAAATAAATAGAAAATAACTGAATGCTATCGGCATTAATCAGCAGCGCCAATATGGTTCCAATATAGAATAATCTATGGCGCGTTTTTCTTTTGTACCAGTTTGTTATCTGGTCGGTAAGGTCATTGTACCAATTACTCAAATAGCTAATGAGTTCTTGGTAAATGATTCGTTCACTACTTCCATTTTCTGAATCATTTCCTTTTAATTCTGCAATGTATAAAGCCCTCTTTAATAGGGTAGTAAGATCGCTTGAGTTAAGCAGCGTAGTGGCTAATTTGAAGTTTTGTAAAACTGGAGAGTTGAGTCCTTCGATTCTTGCTTCACCGGAATGGGTATTAATTTGGCTTTGAACCATATGCGTACTTCCTACTACTTCCACCAAGGTTTCAGCAAATAGTTTTGGAGAAATATAATTGGTAGGGTTTTTACTATCTTGACTAATCAGCTCCACCGTACCTTGGTTATAAATTAATTCTGCCCAGTTAATTCCGTTTTGATCGTCTTTTAACTGTAAATATAAATTTTTCTTTAAAAAGCGCCCCCTATCGGACATGATCTGCCCCCAAGCTTCTAATAGGTAGCTGCAAAAAATTGCGAACAAAGCCCAGCTAAATATAACTGCGATGGCCGTTGATAGAAATGGTATTGCAAAAATGTCCATGTGTATGCTAAAAGATTGGTAAACAGAAAAATATATCAATCGACTTGTTTTGACTAAACGAACCTAAGAATACAGGTACTAGGCTAATACTTGTGGTATTAAATATTACGATACAGCTTATACGTAGTGCGTGTTCACTTCGGATTCTATCGGTTTCCTCGAATTAATGAACGAATGCGTGCGCACTCAGGTCCTATTAATAACAAATACTGGCTGACTCCGAAATGATAAATAATTCACTGAAAATTGTGCTATGAATTTACAGATAACTGTTTTTATATCAAACAATTATCAATTAAATTGATTAAACGGTAAATAAGCACAAGCTAGGGAGATAATAGGGGGTAATCTATTCAAAAAATAGAAGTGTCATTTTAATTTATTACTGCGGTGAATTAGAGGGCATGGTATCATCGAAAGTTAACGAATTGGGTTCAAAGATCAGGAAATATTCGACTGTCCAGTAATTGCCACTGCAATTCTTTTACCTTTTGATTACAAATTCATCAAAATTCATAATCGTACTCGCTACGATTGTATTTGCAGCCAGTGCAATGCTATTTAACTTTTTGTCGACTGGAAACTCTCCGGCATGAATCAAAAGTTGCGCTTTACTAGGGTTTTTACTAAAAGCATCGTATTCTTCCTCATAGAGGTCTTTTAAAATAGCAAGTTCGTTCTGGTTGGGCTTGCGGCTGGTAAGTGCCACAAAAGCATAGGTGATTTGATCGTTTAGAACCCGACTATGCACTAACATACGTTGTGCCAATACGCGTGAAGCTTCTATGAATTGAGGGTCATTCATTACTACCAGAGACTGCAATGGAGTACTTGTTTTTTGTCGTTTCACTACACAGAACGCACGTTCAGCCGCATCAAAATTAAGCATCATCGGTGGTGGTGAAGTCCTTTTCCAAACGGTGTACATACTTCTACGGTATAAGGTATCTCCCGATTGCGTTTGGTATTTTCCATAGTTTGAAATTGCTTCCCAGATTCCATTGGGTTGGTAGGGATACACACTGGGGCCTCCAATTCTTTTTGTAATCAAACCGCTTGCTACTAAGGCGTTGTCTCGTATCTGCTCTGCACTCAATCTATAACTAGGGCCTTTGGTGTAATATTGGTTTTCTGGGTCTTTTTCAGGGTGCAGCTTGTGATAGGAGCTTTGCTGATATGTTGCCGACATTACGATTAATTTTTGTAAGGCTTTCACATTCCAAGGACCGTTTTTAGAAGAATTACGAAATTCCGAAGCAAGCCAATCCAACAGATCTGGGTGTGTAGGAAGGCTTCCTTGGTTGCCAAAATCGTTGCTTGTATTTACTAATCCATTTCCAAAATATTGTTGCCAAAATCGGTTTACTGCTACTCGTGCAAATAAGGTATTTTCATCACTAATAAGCCATTGTGCCAATCCTAGCCGATTTTTAGGAAACTGGGAATTCATAACCCCCATTTTAAGGGGAGTTCTAGCGTGTACTTCTTCCCCTGGGGCATCGTATGCTCCACGGTTTAATACGAATGACTTTCGGAGGAATTTCCGTTCCTTCATTACCATCACATCGGGCTGGGAGTTTAAAATTTCCGTTTCTTCCCCTATGAGTGCTTGGCTCTTGGTCATGCTATTTTGATAAGCCTGATACACATTGCGTAGATAATAAAGACGTAAATTTTTTTGATCCGAAGCCGAACGTTGTTGAACGGATTTGCGAAGTATTTTGGATATTTCATCGTTTTGAGAATACAAACTTTTGATTTCAAGAGGGGACAAGGCTCTTTTGAAAAGTTTGAGTTCGTCGACTTCAAAATTTTTGGTAAATCGGTCTTGTAATCGGCCTATCTTAAGGTTATGTACTACAATATTCGTTTTATTTTTTCCATATAAAATACTCTGTGTGAGGTGATCATTGTATATTTGAACGGGTGCAAGCTGTCCATCGATATACAATTTCAGACCAGATGCTTTGCTCAAACCATTATAACTAAAGGCCAAATGGGTCCATTTGTTTAACGGAAATTTGTCAACCGTTTTAAGTTCAATGGCATTGTCAGGCCATACATAGCTAAAAGTTAGCCGAATACGGCCATCCAAATCGCGAAATACATTCCAGCCTCTGAATCCACTGGTAATATGATTGGATTTATGTATAATTGATCCATCTGTTTTAGGATCATGAAGGTTAAGCCAAATACTTAGAGAAAATGGTTCATTCCGTTCAAAGTAGCCATAATTTGCTCCAAAGTCTATGCTATTTTCACCGAAAATATGTCGTGATTTTCCGAACCGACCCGGTTTGGAGGCAATTTGCGATAAGCTGTCGCCACCTTCTGCATTGGCCACATGGTCTTTTAGTGCCAAATTTTGGAAAACCGTACCGGTAGGTTCGTCAAAAGTAAAATGGCCATAGAGGTCTTGGTTGGCTTCAACGGTAGCCTTTTGTAAATTGCCGGATGCATTCGTGAGCCATGCTTGAAACCTGGGTTCCATATTCTTTACAATTTGAACTCTTGATTCATGTTCCTCAACTAGATCATTTTTGATGAAATTGAGCCTTTTTTCTGCTTCAGGAGAAGGAAGACTGATACCTGGACTGGATTCTCCGTTATACGGAATTTGTCCATTTTCATTGATATTATTGAAAAATGCCGCTAGAGAGTAATAGTCCTTTTGGCTAATAGGGTCATATTTATGATCATGACAGCGAGCACATTCGATGGTCATGCCCAAAAAAGTAGTACCAAAGGTATTCACTCGGTCGGCCACGTATTCGCTTCGGTATTCTTCTGCAATTATTCCCCCTTCCATACTTTGCTGGTGCATTCGATTAAAAGCAGTCGCAACCATCTGTTCTGTGGTTGGATTCGGAAGTAAATCACCCGCTAATTGCCATTTTACAAATAAATCATAGGATAAATTTTTGTTAAAGGCATTAATAACCCATTCTCGAAAGGGCCATGCGGTTCGCATCATATCATCCTGATATCCATGGGTATCGGCATATCGAGCGGCATCTAACCAGGGAACTGCCATGTGTTCGCCATATTGGGGGGATGCTAGTAGTTCCTCCACTACTTGCTCGTATTTATTGGCCGATTTGTTATTGAGATAGGCAGCTACTTTTGCTGGGGTGGGAGGTAGCCCCGTAAGGTCCAAATACACCCTCCGAAGCAAGGTAGTAGGATCAGCCTTGGAGTTGGGTTGCAGACCATTTTCTTCCATTTTTGAAAGCGTAAAATAATCGATTTCATTGGAGGGCCAGGATTTGTTTTTGATGGTTGGTAGCTCCGTTTTAGTAATGGGTAGCAAAGACCAATGTTCTTTGTAAGGGGCACCTTCTTCAATCCACTTTATAAGCTTGGCTTTTTCGAGCGTGCTCAAAGATAAATGCGATTCTGGTGTTGGCATCACCACTTCGGGATCTTGGGATAGAATCCTGTTTACAAGTTCACTTTTTGCCGACTTTCCAGCCACAATAGCATAGTTTCCACTTTTCTCATTTTGTTGGTAGGCCGCTTCCTGAATATCTAATCGTAGACCTGCTTTTTGTTTGTTAGCATCGGGGCCATGGCACGCAAAACAACGATCGGATAAGATCGGTTTTATGTCGTAGGTATAATCCATCGGTTTGGAAAGTTGGCTCATGGCCAAAGCAACTTCTTCCGGTGGGGTTATTTTGGAATTGCACGATGAAAAAAATATACCGATGATGCAGGTATAAAAAAAGAATTTGGTACCGATATGCTTCATCAAGGGGAGAGTTAAAGGCTGTGCTTTTTAGATTTTTTTAAGAACCAGTAAGAGCCTGTTTAAATTTTAAATGTAGAATTGTTTATAGCTTATTTTTTGTGCG
>CAXBLH010000026.1:0-23128 GCA_963976315.1 uncultured Dyadobacter sp. | reverse complement strand
TTTGCACCGGTTACCTTACATGTTGGTCTTGGTACTTTCCGAAATGTGGACGTAGAAGATTTAACGAAGCATAAAACGGATTCTGAAAATTATCGAATTTCGGATGAAAGTGCTGAAATTGTAAATCAAGCCATTAATAATGGAAAAAGAGTATGTGCAGTGGGTACTACTTCTCTAAAAGCCATCGAATCATCGGTTTCGGCGAGTGGGCACCTGAAAGGGGTTGAGGGATGGACGGATAAGTTTGTTTTTCCTCCATATGATTTCAAAATCGCCAATGCAATGATTTCAAACTTTCAGCTGCCAGAATCTATTTTGCTCATGTCTGCATGTGCTTTTGGTGGATATGACCTAGTAATGAAAGCCTATGAACTTGCTATCAAGGAAAAATATAAATTCTTTACCTACGGAGATGCAATGCTGATCTTGTAAGGAATCTAAATCATTCATTTTGTCATGTAATATCATAAGGGCGCTAATCCCTAGATGTTACATGACTTTTTTTATTGACTATTTACCCACTAATCTTATGCATGAATTTGTAATTATAGTAGCAGGTGGAAGTGGTAGTAGGATGAAGTCTGATATTCCTAAGCAATTCTTACCAGTGAATGGGCTTCCTATTTTGATGCATACCATTCATGCATTCTCGGACTATTCTACATCGCTTAAGATCGTACTGGTGCTTCCTGAATCGCAATTTGGGTATTGGGAGGAACTATGCAAAACCTATAAGTTTGGGGTGAGTTACCGCCTTGTTGCAGGGGGTGAAACTCGTTTTCATTCCGTGAAAAATGGATTGGATACTATACAGGAAGCTTCGGCTCTGGTGGCGGTACATGATGGTGTGCGGCCTATTATCCAAAAGTCGATCATCGCTTCTGGTTTTACCAAAGCAGGTGTTTCCGGTACTGCGGTCACGAGTGTAGCTTTAAAGGATTCTATTCGCAAAGTAAAGTCGGATGGAAGTAACACCGCAAAAGACCGTACCCGTTTTCAATTAATACAAACTCCGCAGACTTTCCGCATAGACTGGATGCGTACAGCATTTTCAAAGCCCTATAAAACAGCGTTTACGGATTGTGCAAGTGTGCTAGAGGCAGCGGGTTTTGGAATCCACTTGATTGAGGGTGCCTATGAAAATATAAAAATTACTACTCCAGAAGACTTGGAATGGGCGAAGGTCTATTTGAAATAAGTGGCTATTTACCAACTGTTAAAATTGGTAAATAGCCACTGAATCTATACTTTCAAAAATAGCTTATTTCGGTACATCACATACAGGAAAAGCCATACTAAAGCGAAGCCGCCCAAGGCATTGAAAACCTCCTGCCAAGGTTCCGAAGCATATTTGTAAATCCCTGAAAAAAGCAATCTTGAAGTTTCGTTAAAATCCACGAATCGGGTGGTGAGGTAAATGAGTAATGAATTTACACCAATTACTCTAAAGAAAAAGGACCAACGTCGTTTCCCTTTTATATCAATAATCCAGTAGAAGCCAGCAAGTAACAAACTGGCCATTCCAGCAGTAAGAAGTACAAAAGAGCTCGACCATAGGTGTTTATTGATGGGGAAAATGAAATTCCAAAGTAAACCGACTGCAATTCCAATAATGCCCATTGTCAGTAATCGCTTCATCTTTGCATTACCTTGCTGATCGGATAATAATATGTCGCCCGCTAAACTTCCAAAAAGCGTGAGACAGGCCGCTGGTATTTGGGTGCTGATTGCCAGCTCATCATAGGTGGTTTGCTTTAATTTTCCAGGCATAATTGCTCTATCCAGCCAACCTATTAGATTGCCTTCGAAAGTAAGATTACCCGCGCCAAACCCCGGTACTGGAATAATTAGTAGCAGGAGGTAATAGCTAACCAAAACTCCTAATCCAATATATAACCGTTGCTGCCAAGAAAAGCGTAAATAAAGTAAGGTGACCAAGAAGGTGGCGATCCCTATTCGGCCAAGTACACTGCCATAGCGAATATGACCCGGATCAAAAATGTCTACTGGGGCATTCTTGAAAAGTATACCTAAAAGCATAAGGATCACCATTCTTTTAGCCACTTTTTTGGTAATGTTCGCATTGGATAATCCTTTTGATTTACCAACAGTAACACTAAAAGCCAAACTGGTACCCGCCAAAAACAAAAACAATGGAAATATAAAATCGAAGAATGTAAAACCGTGCCACTCTGGATGGTAAAACTGGCCCGCAATGGCATCTATAATACCTATTCCGGTGAGTCCACCTAGTAAATGAATAAACTCCCCGCCACCGGAAATCATGAGCATATCAAATCCACGGAGTGCATCTATGGAGTCCAGTCTTTTAGGGAACATTAATTTTGGTTCAACGATGTTTTGATCTGTCATTACTTTCTGGATTTAGAGTACCGGGTTAACAATTCATTATTTCAAATGGGCTCTTAGATTGTAAGTAAAGAAGCGGCTTCTTGGTCGAAGATAAATTGGGTATTGGGATGGGTGCGTAAGATACTTGCTGGATTAAGGTTACTAATTTCGCCTTCCAAACAAGCTTTTACGGCAGCAGCTTTTCTTAAATCAGGAACGGTACAGAGTAGGTGTTCAGATTTCAGAATTTGGCTAACCGACATGCTAATGGCCTGAGTGGGTACTTCTTCTAGGCTATTAAACCAACCCTCTCCGTGTTGCTGCATGCGACATGCGTTGTCCAGGTTGACCACGATATAGGGGTCCTTCGTATCGAAATCGGCTGGGGGATCATTAAATGCCAAATGCCCATTTTCTCCGATACCTACCATGGCCAAATCAATGGTGTGTTCACTGATCAACTCATTTAATCGCTGCGTTTCCAGCTCTGGATCGTTTTCGCCATTTATTAAATAATATGCTTTAAATGCGGGTATTCGGTCTATGTACCGTTCTTGCAAGTATTTACGGAAACTTGCAGGATGTGTAACAGGCAGGCCAATGTATTCGTCTAGGTGGAACATCGTCACCTTCGACCAGTCTATACCTTCGGCAGCTACCAATTGGTCCACCGTTTCAAATTGGCTGGCCCCTGTTGCGGTCACAATAACGGCCTCACCTTTTTGGGCTATTGCTTGTCTGATTAGTTCAGCGGCAACGTTACCGGCCGCCTCGCCCATGTTTTTTTTACTGTCGTAAATTCGGATATTCATTTTGTAAGATATTATTATTATAAGGAGTTTTATTTCGAAGGGAATTTAAACTTTAATGCCCGTATTTCCGCCTTCCGAAAGTGTTATGTCAACAGGTTTGTTAGATTTCCAGGAACCATTGGTGAAGTCTGGAAAGTCAACTGAGCCGGATCGTTTTTTTATTGACTCGGCACTTAGGGGTGTAATTGCACTCCAAGCAGCTGCATCATAAACGTCTTGGTCCAATGCTAAGCCATTTCTTAGACAGTCAATTAGTCGCCAGTCCATCAAAAAGTCCATTCCGCCATGACCGCCTACTTTTTTCGCGAGATCACCAATTCTTTTAACAATTTCGGGCTGGTACTGCGCTTCTAACTTGGTGTATTCTTCCTCAGAAATCCATTCATGACCTTGCGAAATTCTACCTCGTTGCTCTTTGCCTTCCATTGGATATTTTTGCGCAGTACCTTTTGTTCCACTTACCAAATGTAGTCTGGAGTAGGGTCTTGGCGAAGTTACATCATGTTGTAGCATGATCGTCTTTCCTTTGGTGGTACGAATGGTGGTGGTGTTCATATTGCCCCGAAAAGATTTTCCTGCAAATTCCTTGAAATCAGCATCTGTTTTCGCAAGTTCATTCGCCCGTTTGGAATACATAAAATCATTGCAGGACATAGAAACCAAGTACTCCATTTTATCACCCCGATTGATATCAAGTATTTGTGCAATAGGACCCAGGCCATGGGTAGGATAAAGGTTGCCTTGACGTTCATTTTCGCGAAGTCGCCATAGGTCATATCTTCTTTCCTTTTCAAAAACCGAGTCGTAAAGATCATGAATATACGCTCCTTCTACATGAACTATTTCTCCAAAATACCCTTGACGAGTCATATTTAAGGTGAGTAATTCAAAGAAATCATAGCAGCAGTTTTCCAGCATCATGCAATGCTTTTTGGTACGTTCCGATGTTTCTACCAACTTCCAACAATCTTCTAGCGTTGTTGCTGCCGGTATTTCACAGGCCACATGCTTGCCTTGCTCCATGGCGTAAAGGGCCATGGGCGTATGCCAGCTCCAAGGCGTACAAATATAAATTAAGTCAATGTCCGGTCGTTCGCATACCTTTTTCCATTCATTTTCATCACCAATATAAGCGTCGGGGTTTTGGCCGCTTTTTTTTAATCCAACCAGTGCATCTTCTACTTGCTCTTTGCGTACGTCACAAATAGCTTTGACTTCAATGTTTTCTAGGTTTACAATGCGTTTGACAGCACCTGACCCCCGATTCCCGATGCCGATATATCCGATTCGAACGGTATTGATTTTAGGGGCTCGAAAGCCAGACATGTTAAAATGCTGTTTGCGAGTGGGTGTATGCTTGGGTTCGGCCTCTTTAGCATTATTCGGGGAAGGGTTGAATATAGCCAAGCCGCCTACTCCGGATAGTTTTAAAAAATCTCGTTTTTTCATGATTTTTGAGTTCAAGTCAATCCAGCTTCTTGATGCGGGATTTCTGGAATAGCTATTAAAGTATGATTCGATGATTATTATACTATTGACGGAACCCGAAATACTACTTTAAGAGCAGATTTATCATGTAAGGAGAGAAAAAGGGAGTGGGGTGGCGAAGCGTTCAATCAAAGAACTGGTTCATTATTTTGAAATAGTAGTCATGGCTGACAGTGCAGGGCAGTTGTCAGCCATGATTATAACCATCATATTCTGGAAAGTAATTCTTTCTTTTTTTCTTGGTATTCTTCGTCGTTAATAAGTCCATTTTTGTGTAGTTGTCCCAGCTTTTCAATGGTTTTGAAAATATCTGTTTCGGCGCTGTCTTCTTGAGTACTTTCCAAAATGTCTTCGGTAGTCGGAGCGCTTATTTTTAGATCCTCTCTCGATTTTTTAGGTAGGGCTATAATATCAAAACTACTGAGCTGTATTTCCCCATCTTGACTTTGGAAAACCGCACTACTTTGATGACCCTGTTGTTGCGAAATACCTGAAATAATATGGTGTTTGGTATCATAAATAGTACGCTCACCTAGCTGGTCGATAACGAGCCTTTTTACAGTGGGGAAATACGCGTATCGGAAATTATTTTGAGATCCACTAGCGGCAGGCTTTCCAAATATTGCTGGCCACTCCTCAACTGCTGTATTTTCTTCTATGCTGTCTTCCGTTTGGTCCGAGACCTTCAAAAATGGGGTGTTCTGGATTTTTTTTGACAGTGCCGTACATACAGCATCCACTTTCGTTTTGAGGCTGTTGTTGAACATATCTCCCACCATGGTCATACCTCCGTACATCCATTGCCCGGAGCCTCCTAGTTCGGGGATGTTAAATTGAGCCATCCTACCATTACCTCGAATGATAGCGGATGCTAATTGCTCCACCGCAGAAAGTGATAAATTATATTGAGAAGCAGTTTCTTGCATGAAATCATTTGCTTCGGTTGTGAAATTTTCCATTTGTGGTTTGTTTTGATAATCTTAATACTATATACAAAAACAATACCAGTAATGGGCTTTTTTTGATATTTAAACGACGTAAATCTTGAAAAAATGAACTGAAAGGACGTGTGTAGTTATCTCAAGGGAAATTGGTAACAATGGTGCGTAATTTCCCTAATAGCCATGTATTTAACGGGGAATCTGGTAGTTAAAACCGTCTGGCATAACATTTTTATGGAATTTGGTATTACTATTTTCGAAATTCAACGTCATACCATTATGGATATCTATCAAATTGCAACAGCCTATTGGGATCAAGTCTACGAAGGAAAGCAGGATCGAAGATCTCAAATAGCGGAAAGAGAAGCCTCGGAAACTTCAAAACATACTCTTAGAAATGGGAATGCTAAACTTTCTGAACTGAAAAATGTGAAACCCATACGGTAGTACTCGGCCGTATGGATTTCTATTTTTGTGAACCTATTACCTAGTAGACGCAGCAATCCCTAATATGGCAAACTTTAAATGCGTTTGTACGCCACTATGCGTGCTATCTAGCTCCAAGGCTTGTTCGAAATACTGAATAGCTTCTTCCTTATGATCTAATCCTATTTGTCCTAGGCCAATAAGATAAAGGCACAGGGTCTTATTTTTTTGGTTCCTATCGGTATCAAAAATGAGAAGATCGGGCAATGAAACCGCGAAATAATCTATTACGACGACATCGTTTATATGTGTTTCTCCATAATCAATAAGTTTTCTGAAAATTTGATTAGCAGTTTCCACTGCTCCCAATTTTCTGTATGCTAGGCCTTGGTAAAAAATTTGATCGGGTTGCTGGTCATTGTAAAAGATGGCAGCGGAAGGTTCACCACTATCTTTTGTGGCCAACTCAAAGTGATGCCTCGCCTCCTCCCATTTTCCGATTCGATCATAAGCGCATCCAATCCAGTAGTCAATCTGGTTTTCTGGTGTACTCGGTAGTTTGCCTTCTCCCAAATTATAAGGGTAATTCTTAGCGTCTTTCAGTTGCTGAATAGCCGCTCCAAAATTTCCATCTTGAAGGCATTGTTTTGCTAATTGGGTCAATGCCATTACATATTGCTCGGAAACCTTACCTTCACCACCTTCCCATGGATGGAAGTTTCTTTCACTCAGGAATTGAAATGCTTCCTCAGAATTACCCAGAAAATTGTATAAGGAAATTAGCTCCAAATATAAATCGTCTCGTGTATAAACCACCTCTTGGTGATTTTTTAAAAAGGCCAAACGTTCTGCTGCTGGGTAATTTAATCGTTTTTTTAGCTGATCCAATTCCATCAAAACGCGGGCATCCGATGTATCCAATGCAAATGCTTTTTCAAAAAACTGTAAGGCAGAAGTGTAGTCTTGTTTTTTGTTGAAATAAGCAATCCCCAAATTACGATAAGACGTTGCAAAGTAAGGATTCCTCTGTACGGATAATTCCCACATTTGTATAGCTTCTTCGTAATTACGTTTGTCATACCACAAATTACCAAGATAATAGGCAGCATAACCGTCTTCTGGACTGGCATTCAGCGCAAATTGTAGTATTCCTATCTCTTCCAGTTTATTAGGAAAAACAGCGCCTGGCTCTTTTCTAAGAGCATTTTTTAAGTATTCGTTACTCCTTTTATTGTCACCCGCTTTGGCATAACAATAAGCCAAATGGTAATATAGTAAGGGGTTATCAGCGCCCGATTTTTCAGCAAATAGGAGTAACTGAATCGCTTCTAAAAACAAGTTTGCTTCCAGGTAGTCTAAAGCAAATTCTATATAATTGTTGGTATTTTCACTACCCAGTTTTTCTTTTTGAACTAGTAAAGTTTTAACGGTTTCGGTATTTTCCGTTTTTTGATGAATAAGGAGTAGTTCAAACAAACAACCTATATTAAAAGCATCTCGAAGTAATGCTTTCTGGCAGATAGTTTCCGCTTCTGAGTGCACATTCAAACCACGTAAGCAAATGGATTTGAGGACATACGCCTTCCCATTTTTTGCATTTCTATCAATAGATTGTTCTATAAAGTCCAGTGCATTTTTGAAATTGCCTTTTTTTAATTCCAGGATTGCCAGATAATAAAAAGCGCCATCTTGCCAAGCAGCCGACCAGGTGGCCTTAAAAAACGGTGTAAATGCTTCTTCCCATTTTTCTTGATAGAAAAGACAGAGTCCTAAATTAAACAACGGTTCAGCATCGTAAGGGTTAGGGTTTCTGGAAGTTATTGTTTTCACCGCATTCCTAAAATAGGATTCAGACTTAGTAAATTGTCCGCGGCGTAAATACCATAATCCAAGGGCATTGTTATTGCGAATATCCCCTGAATCCCGTTTTAGCGCTTCTTCATAGTATTCAACAGGGTTATAAGTAGCATGTCGGTATTGTTCTAAATGCTGGCCAGTCAGAAAAAGTTGTTCCTTGTTTTCAATTTCCGCAGGAAGCTTGGCCGCTTTTGCGGGTTGAGGAATTTCCTTTTTTGTGTGGGTATTAGGTTCAAAACGTACCAATTCGCGATTCCCTTGCCGCACAATTAAAGTATACTCCTGTTCCTGCAAAGCCTCCTGATGGGGTACTGACTTTTCAAAAACATGTTCAGGTGCCAGGCTGGTAATAGTTTTGAAAATAATTGTATTTTTTGCTTTCAAAACAATTTCAAGATCCGAAAAAGATGAGGTAACCATCACCTTACATGTGACGATTTTATCATGAATATTTAACCCCACTAGTGCCTCCTTTGTGGCATTTTTTACCACTCCTAATTCCCGGTAAGGCAGAAAGTATTGGGTAAAAGACTTTTCTTCAAAGGGCATTAACCAGCTGAAATCAGGTTGGTTATCGGTGAACATTCCGGTCATTAGCTCGATATAAGGCCCATCTTCGTCGGTCAAGTTTCGATCCCAAGCTTTGCCAAAGTCTCCATGTCCCCAAGTCCATTGCTTTTTGCCAGGGGAAACATGGTGGTTGGCCACATGAAGTAAACCTGCCTTAGAATCATGTTCATATCCACCTACAAAATCATATTCAGAATTGACCGCCATATAGGACGTCGGAACAGGGATATTCTTATACCGGGAAATATCAGTACCGGGGGAGTAATCGACTTTATAATAGGTGCCAGTGGCCATTGGAAAAGTGGATACATCTCTTTTTCCATGATCAAAAACGGCATTCACATCCGATGGAAAAACGGACTGGTAATGGTCGTTCACCTTTACGGCTGGATTGGCCCACCATAAAAAAGTTTGCGGAAAACTGGTACGATTGTACAACTGTGCTTTTATTTCCAAATAGGCACAGTCAGGATGTAGCGTAAAACTTGCCATTCCTTTGGTACGAAACATCTTTTCAATTTCATTGACCCAAACCGTCTTACTACCGTCTGCATTTTCCTCGATTTTATAATCTACCTTTTCGAAGGTACTAGGGCGATGATGCTGTGGCCAATTGAACTCGATACCACCCGAGATCCAAGGTCCAGTAAGACCAACCAGCGCCGGTTTAATCACCTGATTATAGTATACAAAATGCCGCTTTTTTATTTTATCAAATGCCATTTGCACTCTTCCTCCGAGCTCCGGCAGTATCATTATTTTAAGGTACTTATTTTCAAGAAAGAGGCCAATATAGGTTTTATCAATTTTCTCATCAAAAATCTTTTCGATCACCGGATTAGGGTATACCACCCCGCTACTTCCTTGGTAAATCCGCTTTTCAAAAAACATTGGATTCTTTTCGGGAAGCCCTACTTCATAGGTAGGTATCACTACTTTTTCTTCCCAAACTTTGACTATGTTCGATTCCATGATAGGGCAATTGAATTTCGTATTAATGTCTAGTATAGTTTTCTTCCAGATTTTCTAGGGAGCGCCCTTTGGTTTCATAAACATTTTTATAAATGAACCAAAAGCCTAGAATACAAATAAGGGAGTAAAGATAAAACGGGCCATAAATGCCGATTTGAGCGGTGAGTATCGGGAAAGTGAATACCAATACAAAATAGGCAAGCCATAAACTCACCGTCGCGACGGAGGTGCCCATTCCACGGATATGGTTTGGGAATATTTCGGTAATAAGTACCCATGTTACAGGTGCAAGTGAAGTGGCATACATCGCAATTGCTAGTAAAACAAATATCGAAATAATACCCGCTTGCGCACCATTTTGGAGTAAAAAGGCCAAAATGATATAAATTATGGAAAGTCCGAGGGATCCAATGAGCATCAACGGCCGGCGACCGAGCTTATCTACTTGCCACATGGCTACCAACGTAAAAACAAGATTGACCATACCGATGGTAACGGTTTCAAATAATTGCTGGTCCAAATCTGCGCCGATCGACTCGAAAATGGTGGACGTATAATTGAATACAACGTTAATTCCGCAAAGTTGCTGGAATACCGCCAAGGTAATGCCTACCATCAGGGCGGGTCTTATGCTTTTATGAAAAACATCCTTGAAATTTGCCCGAGTATTCCCAATTAATGTAGCTTCTATTTCCGATATGGATTTGCTTACATAGGATGCGCTACCTATCCTGGAAAGTACCTTTTGTGCTTTCTGGTTGAAGCCTGCTTTTACGAGCCAACGAGGACTTTCTGGTAACCAGATAACCCCTATTAGGAATAAACAGGAGGGTATTGCGCCAAATCCAAACATAAACCGCCAGGCTTCCGGACCGTTGTCTGCTAAGAAATAATTGACCAAATTTGTAACCAAAATACCTATTACAACCGCTAACTGGTTGATAGATACATTTCTACCGCGCACTGCTGCAGGTGAAACCTCGGCGATATAGAGAGGGCTTAGCATAGAGGCCATTCCAACCCCAATTCCAGCGGCGAAACGCATGGTAATAAACATATTCAGCGACTGTGAATAGGCCATTCCGAGGGAGGAGATGGCAAAAATAACAGCCGAAACTACTAACCCACGCTTGCGCCCATAACGGTCTGATAGTCGGCCAGCTACCAAACTTCCAACGATGCAGCCAAGGGCTAAGGATCCAGTAAGGAAGCCTTCCCACCAGGGGCTAAGTGCGAATTCTACCCTTAGAAAGGGTAATGCACCTGCAATTACAGCAAAATCAAACCCAAATAGGTAGCCGCCAATTGCAGAAATGAGGGAAATCCTGAGAATGTAGGTGTTATTTAACTTTGGAATTCCGTCGAGTGTCATATAGCTATATTTAAGATAGTAGTGGGTCAGTAGTAATGTAAGCGATTTCTCAAGACTTGAAAAGTAGCATAGCACTATTTTAAGCAAAATTAGTAATATTGAAATCTCGGCAAATGGATAAAATGGGGGTAGTTATGGATTATATTTTTGGCAGTAAGCGAAACTGCTCAGACTGCTTTATGGTTTAATCTTCATTAGATTCTATATAAAAGATAATATTTCTATAAAAAATAGAATAATAGTAGGGTATATATAGCAGGTTATAGGCTCATCTAATTAAAGATGCATGAAAAAAATATAAGCATGAGGGCAGCACCTATCACCCCAGAAGAAGCTCAAAAACTTTGGAATGAATACAGGTCAGGAGATATGTATGCCTTGGCCAATATTATGCAAAGCTACTATGTAGATCTTTTCCATTGGGGACTTAGGCTAAATCCGGAGCATGAATTTATTAAAGATTGCATTCAGGACGTGTTTGTAAAGCTTTGGAAGATACATGAAACCGTAAATTCAGTCGCCAATATTAGGGCTTATCTGATGATGGTACTCAAATCAAGAATTATAAAGGAGCTTTCTAAAAAGCATGTAACCCATCAATTTGGACTTACCAACGATTATGCTTTCTCGGTAGAGTTTTCATCAGACCTACGCATGATTCATGAGGAACATGAGATTTACAAAACTCGAAAATTGGAGCGTATTCTGAACGGTTTGTCGGAAAGACAACGCGAGGTAATTTATTTAAAATACTATCAAGCATTAAGTTACGACGAGATTGCTGAAATGATGCAGCTTAACCGACAATCCGTGTACAATTTAATTCAGAAGTCGTTGGGGAATCTGCGCAAACAATACGATTTGTCTTAGTCTCAAAGCGTATACCCTAGAAGGTCTGGTGCACCATTTTCAATTCTAAACTTGAATGAAAAACTATCAACATTATACATTTCAGGATTTCATCGATGATGCAGATTTTGGCAATTGGGTACTAGGTAATTCTTCGAATGAGACCTTTTGGATAACTTTTGTGGAACAATATCCGGAAAAGAAACAGGAGTTTGAAGAGGCAGAACGCTTTATACGGGCTATTCAAGTGGAGGTGGAAAGTGTTAATGAAAAGGAAATTCGATTTGAGATTGAAAACTTCCTTGAAACCATTAGTACTATGGATACCGCTTCGAATTTGGATATTGAAATAAAGCATACCTCCCGGTTCCCCATGCGGAAACTCCTTGCGATTGCTGCCATTTTCTTGGTTGCAGTATGTATTACATGGCTTTCTGTGGAGTCAAAAAACGAAACCTATAGTATTAAAAAGAATTTTACTTTGAGCGGCTCCAATTTGGTAAAAACGAATAATGATACCGAAAAGCCACTTCGCATACTACTCAATGATGGAACTATCGTTTTCCTGAGTCCCAAAAGTAGTTTGCGTTATCCTTCCCAATTTGCCGATAGTGCCAGAATCGTTTATCTGGAGGGAGAAGCTTCCTTTGAAGTTATAAAACAAGGGCAGAGTTTTAAGGTATATACCGGAGAGGTGATTACGAAAGTTTTGGGGACAAAATTTACCGTACGTGCTTTTGGATTGGACAAAAATATTTCTGTTCAAGTTCAAACAGGAAAGGTTTCGGTATCGCTCGCCCAACCGCAGCGTGCCGTGAACAAAGAGGTCAAAGGGCTTATTTTGACGGCAAATCAGGAGGCTATTTTTGAAAAGGCTATCACCCAGTTGTCTAAAACAGTTGTGCCAAATCCTGTCAATATACTAGATATTGCTCATACCAAACAAATAAAATACCAGCAAGTCCCCTTGACGGAAATATTAAAGGACATTGAAAAAATGTATGGTATTCCTGTGCAAGTGGATGCCTATAATTTTCAGTCCTGCAAAATTACAGCCACCCTCACCCACGAAAATATGTATGAAAAGCTTGATCTACTATGCAAATCGGTTTCGGCCACTTATGAAATTGTGGATGGCCAGATTATCATAAGCGGAAACGGTTGTAAAAATAATGGCAGTGGATAGCCACTGCCAAAACGGTAAAATTACAGAGTGTCCACTCGCCAAAGTAACGACTCAGTAATTCAGATCCAATCCAGTTGAACCTTTAACCAAACCAAAATTATGGAAAAACACCTTACCAGACAATTCTGGCTAAAACTTATGAAATTTTCTATTACTCAAAGTTTTGTCATGTTTCTACTTGTAGGAGTCTCATTTGCTCATGATTTGACTGCCCAAGATTACCTCCTGCGCAAATTATCCATCAAGGCTCACCAAAAACCCATTAGTCAGGTTTTATCGGAAATAGAGACCAAAACGGATATTCTATTCGTATATAGTTCCAATGTTTTGGATGCGAATAAGAAAGTGTCGCTTAACGCTTCCAATCTCACCTTGGAGGAAGTATTAAGTAGCCTATTAAAACCGATCAATATTAAATATGATTTGACTGGTAGGAAAATAGTGCTTACCGCTCTCTCTCCAGCCTTGGAGGAGGATAAACAAAGCTGGAATAGTACGCAAGTGATAGCGGCACCGAAACAGCTTTTGAAAGGACTCGTGGTAGATAATCAGGGAATAGGATTACCAGGTGTAAATTTAGTATTGAAAGGTACACAACGAGGTACTACCACCAATGCCGACGGGAAATTTGAATTGGAATTAGCTACTTCCAATAATGTCATTTTGTTCAGCTTTGTGGGTTTTATAACCAAAGAGGTAACCGTAGGAAATGAAACCGATATTCGGGTGACTTTAATGCCTGAAAACAAAGCGTTGGAAGAAGTAGTGGTTACTGCTCTAGGTATTAAAAAATCAGCTAAAAGTCTGGGATATGCCACTGCTACGGTTGCCAATGAGGAAATGACGGTCAACAGAACCGCCAATTTTATGAATGCGCTGCAGGGTAAAATGGCTGGTGTTAATATTACAACGCTTGGGTCGGGTCCTGCTGGTACTAGTAAAATTAGAATTCGCGGACAGTCTTCGTTTGGAGGGAATAATTCTCCGCTTATTGTGGTCAACGGGGTGCCAATAGACAATACCAATTTTGGAGCCAAGGGAGAAGGGAGCGACCGTGGTAGTAACCGTACCTCTGATAGTGGGGATGGATTGAACAGTATTAATCCAGACAATATAGAGTCTATGACGGTATTAAAAGGTGCAGCGGCATCTGCTTTGTATGGCTCCCGTGCAAAAGATGGTGTTATTATGATCACCACCAAAACCAGAGGAGATGGCGCTGGAATTGGTATCGAATACAATAGCAATTTCACTACAGAAACCCCTTTGGATTATACCGATTATCAGTATGAATATGGGCAGGGAGAAAATGGGATTAGACCCACAACACCCAATCCAACCTCAGGACAGTGGAGTTTTGGTGAGAAATTTCAGCCAGGTATGACTCATGTTTTGTTTGATGGTGTCGAAGCCCCTTACGTCCCTCAACGAAACCATATCAAGAACTATTACCGCAATGGTAATACGTTTACCAATACATTAACCCTTTCTTCGGGTAGTGAAAATGGCGGATTTAGTTTGTCACTTTCAAATTTGGATAATAACGCGATTTTACCGGGCTCCAATTACCACCGAAAAACAGTCAATTTAGGCTTTACACAAACTGTGGCCAAGAAGCTGACCTTTACCGGTAATATCAACTATTCTAATGAGGATCGTAAAAACCCTCCGAATATAGCCGAACAGGATTACAGCCCTGTGGTGATTTACAATATGGCCAACTCTATGCCTTTGGACTTATTGGAAAAATATGCCACCAACGAAAACGGGGATGAATATATTTGGTCGCGATTTACAAATAGAACCAACCCTTATTTTGCCTTAAAGCGCTTTGAAAACATTAATAAGGATAGAATATTTGGCAATATAGCGGCTCGATATAATTTCACCGACTGGTTATATGCGCAGGTTAGGCTTGGGCAGGATTACTATTCAAGAGAGCAAGATTATAACCTTCCCACTGGCAGCCAGCGGCAACCCGCAGCACCAGCCGGATTTGTGAATGGGCAATATGTACAAGATGCGCGTACCGTTCGGGAAATCAATAAAGATTTTATTATCAATGCTTCCCATAGTTTTGACAAGATTGGAGTGAACGTGACGTTGGGTGGTAATCAGATGTTTAGAAGCCTGAGTCGGCATAATGTATTGATTCAGGATTTTTATACCAGAGACCTCTACACCATTGGTAATGGTAGACAAAAAGATCCTACCTATTCGATATCAAAAAGGAAAGTAAACTCCTTATATGGTGCAGCCGAAATCTCTTATGGGGACTATCTATTTTTAAATGGCACGATCCGGAATGACTGGTTTTCGACTCTCTCTCCTGCTAATAGGAGTATTCTGTACCCGTCAGTTACTGCTAGTTTTGTTTTCTCCCAGGCATTTACAAGCTCATTGCCCGAATGGTTGAGTTTTGGTAAATTCCGGGTTGCCTATGCAGAAGTGGGAAGTGATACTGATGTACAGCCTTATGCCAATAATTTGTTTTATGGCATTAATGCACAGCAATTTCCTAATCCTTCGGGCAATGTTCAACCTTTGGGAACCATTAGTGGCTCAACGGTTCCCAATGCGAATTTAAGACCCATGCGCGTTTCAGAGAAAGAAATTGGCTTGGAATTGAAGGTATTTAATAATCGATTAGGATTAGATTTGACTTACTATGATAAACTATCGTCCGATCAAATTCTACAAGCGCAAACCTCTGATGCTTCGGGCTATTTAAGTCAACTCATTAACGTTGGAAAAGGCCGAAATCGTGGACTAGAGATGATGGTGAATATTACGCCAGTTCAACGGAATAGTTTCGCTTGGAATCTTAGTTTTAACGCAGCGTATAATAACACCAAAGTGCTCGATTTGGGAAGTGATGTGAGCGATGGGATGATTACCGTCGGTACTGGTGATTTTACAGGAGAACTAAGGCAGGTGGTGGGACAGTCAATGGGGCAGCTATTTGGATTTGGTTATTTAAGAGACGACCAGGGGAGACAAGTTTTTGATCCGGGAAATGGGCGACCACTCCGTACTCCCACTCAAATTCAGTATGGAAGTGCCATCCCCAAATGGGTGGGCGGAATTACCAACAGTATCCACTATAAGCAGCTATCCGCTTCATTTTTAGTAGATTTTAAACTGGGTCATAAAATGATTTCTGGTACTAATCATAATGCTTGGCGCCATGGATTATTGAAAGAGACACTTCCAGGTAGAGAAGAGGGATTCGTAATAGGTGATGGTGTAAATCCAAATGGTGAAGTGAATACTGCCAAAGCGGGTGTTCAGGCCTTTTATGAGACCATTCGCTCCCAAAACATAGCCGAACAATTTGTATACAACGCAGGGTTATGGCAGTTACGCCAAATCACAATTGGATATGATTTCTCGAAATTACTCCCAGACAATATTCCTTTTATCAAAGGGGCTAGGTTAAGTGCTGTTGCAAATAATATCGCCGTAATCAAAAAATGGGTTCCTACTATTCATCCGGATCAATTTGGGTTTCCTTCGGATAACTTAATAGGTCTGGAAGCTACTGGTTTGCCTATTACCCGAAGTATGGGCTTTAACCTCAATCTGAAATTCTAGAGTGATTATAATTGTCTAATTATCAGTAATTTAATATTTACAACAATGGAAAAAATATTTAAATTAAGCTTATATATCATTTTAATTGTAATTACAGGAGCCTGTGACAAAGGTTTTGATGAGCTCAATGTAAATCCAATTGCCCTCACTGCGGTTAATCCTGCGTATCAGTTGAACAATACCATCGTAAGCAGTGCTGCTGGCTATGGGAATTTGAGTTATGAAACCACGATTGTCCGGCAAATGATTACGCCTTTTAGTGGGCAAGGTTCAGCGGCCAATTTCAACCAAGATAACCGAGGGGTAACTGCCGGGAATTGGACCACCTATTTCAGAGGGAATATCAAAGAGCTTTCCGATGTGGTTGCCAAAACCAAGGACGATCCTACCAAAATCAATCTTTATAATATGGCGCGGATTTGGAAGGCCTATTCCTTTATGATTTTGACGGATACGTATGGAAATGTGCCTTATTCAGAGGCTGGAATGGGTTTTTTGACAGGTATCACCAGTCCAAAGTATGATACTCAAGAAGCTATTTATTAAAAGAGTTTGATACTGCTTCAGCGGCTTTGGATGCTTCTAAGCCACTTGTTTCCAGTGATGTGCTTTTTGGGGGGGATGTATCGAAATGGAAAAAAATGGGGTACTCTTTATTATTACGAGCAGCCATGCGTTTGTCAAAAGTACAACCGGATAAGGCGAAGGAGTACGTGGTAAAGGCTATTGCAGGCGGAGTAATGCAATCTAATGCGGATAACGCCATTGTACGACACAATGCCAGTTTTACAAATCCGATAGGGAGTCAACTAAATGGTGGACAATCCGCATTCTTCTATTTAGACCAAGAATTTGTAAACTATTTAAAATCCAATGATGATCCTCGATTGGCTTCCATTGCGGTAAGATATGTGGGTGCAGTTAGTGGAGCAAATCAGGTAGAAAGCAAAGCAGACCGTAGCGTTAGCAAGCAAATTGGTATGCCGCAAGGATTTGACAATACCACCATTGGTAGTGATGTCTCGGAACAAAAATTGGCTAGCCTTTGGGATTATAGCCAGCTGGACAGAACCCGTATGGCTTCCTTATTAGCACCCAGCTTTTTGGTTACTAATGCCCAAACTCAATTATTGGTAGCTGAGGCAATTGTGCGTAAATGGACCACAGGAGACGCAGGAGCTAAATACCAAGAAGGTATAAAAGCACATATGCAGCAATTGGCTGGCTATGGCAGTTCTACCGCAATAAGTAATGATAAAATTGATGCTTATTTGGCCAAACATCCCTTGTCCACCGGGAAGGAAATAGCTGAAATTAATACGCAATATTGGGTTGCCTCTTTTTTGATGGGCCCCGAAGCATTTGCAAATTTCAGAAGAAGCGGCTTCCCAGTTCTGGCTCCTAATCCATATCCAGGAAGTGATTTGAAATCCGAGCCTTTCATCCGACGACTTACCTATACCGATGCAGAGTTAAATGTTAACCATGATAATGTTCAAACTGCTATATCCCAGCAAGGAGCCGATTTATTAGATACTAGAATTTATTGGGATAAAAAATAAGAGCGATCTCCAAACAAATGCATTCACCAAATTATAATTAATGAAAAATTTAAAAAAGCGACTGAAAGATGGCGAAACACTACACGGCTGCTGGCTAAATACCGGCAGCTCCCTTACAGCGGAAATTGTAGGCTTGTCTGGCTTCGATTGGGTACTTATTGATCTGGAACATGGAGCAGGCTCCGAAAAGGATGTTTTTCACCAACTTCAAGCGTTGGAACATACACCTACTGCGGGTATTGTACGTGTCGAAAGTAGCGAAGGGCAGCGAATTCATCGGGTTTTGGATATGGGTGCAGAGGGAATTATGTGTCCTAAAATTCAAAGTCCAGCAGATGCGCTTCAAGTGGTGGAAGGGCTACATTATCCTCCAATTGGGAAAAGAGGCGTAGCAAAGATGGTGCGCGCTACTGGTTTTGGTCAAAATTTCGACCAGTACTATCAGGACGCCATGGACAATGTATTGGGTGTGATACAAATTGAAACAGTATCTGTTTTAAACCATCTAGATGAAATTGCCGGGATGAATGGAGTGGATGTTCTGTTTATAGGGCCCGCTGATTTGTCGATGGAGCTCGGGATTTTTGGTCAATTCGACCATCCCATTTTTAAGGAAGCGATGCAAGAAACGGTGAATGCGGCGCAAAAAGCAGGGAAAGCAACGGGGATTCTGTTTTTTAATCCCAAAGATTACCATACCTATCACGACTTAGGAATTAGATTTCTGGCTTGTGGATCCGATGCCACTTTTGTAGCCAATGGTGCAAAATCATTAGCACAAGAAATGAATGGCCTGCGGTCAAATCCTAAAACCAACAACCTATGATATTTCTCTTATCAATAAACGACCCGTTAATCATTTTGCTCATCGGTGTTATCATAGTGGTGGGAGGGATTATTGCACTGCAGCTACATCCTTTTTTAGCACTTTTACTTGCTGCATTCACGGTGGCTTTACTTACTTCCGAAAGTACCATTATTCAATTTGGCCTAGACAAAGGTTTGAGTCAATCAGCTGCTGAAGCACTAGCAACTAAAAGTATCGGGAGCCGTATTGCCACCGAATTTGGTAGTACTTGTGGTAAAATAGGGATACTGATTGCTATGGCAGCTATCATCGGTAAAAGTATGCTTGAAAGTGGTGCAGCAGAGCGAATTGTACGTTCTATGCTAAACTTAACCGGAGCCAAAAACACGCCACTGGCCTTTTTAATCAGTAGCTTTTTTCTAGGCATCCCGGTATTTTTTGATATTGTTATATTTTTGATGATCCCCCTTGCCAAAGCCGTTACTATGCGAATTGGCAAAAACTACCTTCTGCTAATTTTAGCTATTACCGGAGGGGCCGCAATGGCGAATTCCTTTGTTCCTCCAGCTCCTGGGCCTCTTTTTTTGATAGGAGAAATGAATATTCCCATAGGTATGATGATGGCTGGTGGTACGTTACTGGGGCTCATCACCATCACAGCGGGCTATTTTTTTGCAGTTTACATCAATAAAAAATATCCGGTAGTACTTAGAGACTCAGCGGAGGCAAGGTTGGAAGACATTAAAGCCTTGGCATCACGACCTGACAGTGAATTACCTGTTTTATGGCTTGCCCTTTTGCCTGTAATGCTACCGTTAGTGCTTATATGTGTGGATAATATTCTGAAAGTATGGATGGATCCAGAAACTGTCGCAAATTCTGGAGCCTTAACCGTGTGGTTAGTAGATTTCTTTCAATTATTTGGAGATAAAAACATGGCCCTGATCACGGGTGGTATGGCTGCGCTGATCGTTTTGGCCACTCAAAAAAAGAACTCCAAAGAAGGAATGAGCAAGTTTGTTCAGGTTGCTTTGATGAGTGGAGGTAGTATTATTCTTATTACTGCAGCGGGTGGTGCATTTGGTGGTATTTTACAACAAACAGGTATTAGCGCCCGTATCGCTGAAATGACCAAAGACTATCAAATTGCTCTGATTCCAATGGCTTTTTTAATTAGTGCGGTGGTTCGTACGGCACAGGGTTCCGCTACCGTAGCTTTGATAACTGCTTCGGGGATTCTATCTGGCTTGGCTACTGGTTCCCATTTGGAGTTTCACCCTTTGTACTTAGGGTTAGCCATTGGTTGCGGATCAAAACTAGTTCCATGGATGAACGATTCGGGATTTTGGATTATTGTTAAAATTAGTAATCTCACAGAAAAGGAGGCTCTTAGAACTTTCTCACCCATGTTGGTTGTCATGGGTTCCGTTGGGTTAATCGTCTTATTAGTAGCGGCAAAGCTATTTCCAATGGTATAATGCAGCGATAACAATTATTTAAAACCATAAACGTAAAAATACAGAATGGAAGCAATAGGATTTATAGGACTCGGGATCATGGGAAAACCTATGTCACTCAATTTATTAAAAGCCGGATATCCCGTAAATGTTTTAAAAAGTAGCAGTGCCGCCGAAGACTTAGCAGAAGCTGGAGCCACTGTATTTCCAGATACTCAATCACTGGTATCAGCTAGTACTATTATTATTACCATGTTGCCCGATTCACCAGAAGTGGAAACGGTGGTACTTGGTAAAGAGGGTGTTGGGGAACATATCAAAGCGCATTCATTATTTATTGATATGTCTACGATAGCTCCGTCAACGGCTACGAAGTTATATGCTGCTCTAAAGCAGAAAAATGTGGAAGCTTTAGACGCTCCTGTTTCTGGCGGACAAGTTGGTGCGGAGGCAGGAACCTTGTCAATAATGGTAGGAGGGCAAGAGGACGCTTTCACTAGGGCTTTGCCGGTATTTGAAAAAATGGGGAAAAATGTGGTGCTGATTGGTGAAAGCGGTGCGGGACAAATGACAAAAGCATGCAATCAAATGATTGTGGGCATGACCATTCAGGCGGTAGGCGAAGCATTTTCACTGGCTGGAAAAGCGGGGGTTAATTTGGTCAAAATGCGGGAAGTTTTATTGGGAGGTTTTGCCCAAAGTAGAATTCTCGATTTGCATGGTCAACGTATTATTGATCAAAACTTTAAACCTGGCTTCAAAATGAAGCTCCACAAAAAGGATATGAATATTGCCATTCAAGCAGGTGAAGAATTTGCCGTGGCATTGGAAGGTACCTCACTGGTAGCTGCAAAAATGGATCAGGCCATTGCCTCAGGAAACGGTGAGCTGGATCATAGCGCCCTTTATTTGGCAGTGGATAAGTAATCGTTCTAACTGACTTTACCACGCTTTATTTTGCAGTCGACCGTCGATTTTCGCCATCAGGTTCTTACAGTAATCCCGTATTCTAGCGGGATATAATGATGGACAGAGAAGTGTATTTTAAATTTTAATGACTATTCCTAAACTTGATTAATCATGAAAAGAGAAAATTTCTTAAAAACCATGGCCGTTGGTACTATCGGTGCTACTACCTTAGGTCAAAATGTTGCCTTAGCAAATGCTCCGGCTGAACCCAAAAAAGTTTTGATGAAAGTGGGTTGCCAATCCGGTGGTACCAGCGAGGAAAATTTAGCCTTTAAGGCACGGCATGGTGTCTATAATTTCGACGGCGGCTCACCGAAATTTGTTCCAGGTAAAGGCTGGGATCTGGAGGATTCCTACCGCAAAAGAGAAGCTTGTGAAAAATTTGGCATTAGTTTGGATGCTTACCATTGGGCACTTACTTCGGCTGGAATCGACAAGGTGCAAACGCCTCATGTGATGCTGGGCAAAAGTCCGGAGCGCGATCGGGAAATTGAGATGCTTCAACAAATGATAATGGTAGCCGGTAAAACGGGGGTGCCGCTTTTGAACTACAATACCACCATATTACCGGTTTTAAGAACAGGCAAAACGGTGGATCCCAAACGGGGTTTTACAGAATACAGCACTTGGAATTATGAAGAGGCATTGAAGCAAAATCATCCCAAGTCCATTGCTGGCGACGTATCCATTGATACTATGTTTGAACGAATTACCTATTTGTTGGATCGATGTCTGCCTGTTGCCAAGGAGTATAAAGTAAAACTAGCGAATCATATTGCTGATCCGCCAACCCCGGTAGGTTATAGAGGCATCACCCGGTGGAATAGCCCCGACGTATTTGCGGGTATTAAGCGATTTGCACAACTATATGATAGTCCCTACCATGGGTTTAACTTTTGTATTGGTTCCATTGCCGAAGGGTTAAAGGATCCAAAGTCAGAAATTTTTCCAATCATTAAATGGGTAGGTGAAAGAAAACAGATTTTCAATATACACCTTCGTAATATCAAAGGGGGTTGGGGGAATTTTCAAGAAGTTTATCCAGATAACGGGGATATGAATTTCTTACAGGTGGTTCGAGCACTTCGTGATGTAGGTTTTGACGGTATGGTAATGCCCGATCATGTACCGCATCATCATGATCCTGCTAGTTCTTTACAAGCTTTTTCATTTACTTATGGCTATATTATTGGCCTATTACAGGCTGTTAAAGAGGAAACTAAAAGTTGATGATTTAACAGGTTCTTTTTTTATAGAAATCTATTTTACAACATTATTCAGTTATGTCCGGACCCATTATTAAAGAAATTCATATCACGCCAATAGCCATTGTGGATCCGCCACTCTTGAATGCAGCTGGCTTACATGCGCCCTATGCACTTCGTACTATCGTGGAAATCGTAACGGCAGATGGTATTTCTGGAATCAGCGAAATTCCCGGCAATAAGGCCGTTGATGATTCATTGGCGCTATCGCGAGGGCTGCTCATTGGACGTGATGTATATCAATTGAATGAAATTCGCCAGCTATTAACCAATCACTTTGGAGCCGACGGAGCGGGTGAAAGGGGAGATGCACCTTGGGATCAACGGAAACTGGTACATATTTTTAGTGCCATAGAAGTGGCTTGTCTGGATATTATAGGGAAAGCAACCAATCGTCCAGTGGTGGATTTATTGGGAGGACAAATGCGGGATCGTGTACCTTTTTCTGCCTATTTATTTTATAAATACAAAGGAGCAGGCGGAGCCTTAGGATTTGATATAGATCCAAATGCAACTGGTTGGGCAGCCGGTCGACAAGCCGCTGCACTGGATCCAGCCGGGATAGTTGCTCAGGCTAAATCCATGTGTAAGGAGTTCGGGTTTCAGTCCATAAAATTAAAAGGAGGTGCCTTTGAACCGAGGGTGGAA
>CAXBLH010000025.1:0-23267 GCA_963976315.1 uncultured Dyadobacter sp. | reverse complement strand
GACCCGTACCTTTTGATGCGTAGTAGGAGTTTGGAATGAGTTAATACCAAGAATAACTATCTTGTTACCTTTCACAACAGCGGTGATAAAAGGCTCTTTTTGATCCATACTCAATAACACCTGCTCTTTTGGAGGAGTGTGCCACTTTCCATTAGTTTCAAAAGGTAGATCCACGTTTTTGCCTCCCACCAGAATATCTTCCACTTGCTTAGCCATCCAGTTTCCTAAGGAATAAAATTCGGTAGGGTAGTCCCAATAAAAAGGGGTATCAGGTTTACTTTTTGGTTTTGAAAAAACAGAAATATCCGTTTTCCCATCCGCCGGAAACCATTCTTTTCCCCACCCTGGCCAGTCTTCCGTGATGGTGAATCCATTCGGGTCATTACCTTGTGGTTGGCTATCGTGCCATAAATAATACCCGTCGAACATCACTAACGAGAATAGGGACATCGCTAATGCTTGGCTACCCGGCATCATTTCAAGTTGATTTACAATTAATTCTCCTTTAGGATTTGTCGTGGGGATATACCAAGGTACAATAGGGTCTCCAAATAAGGGCTGATAGCGATTCCAACCATAAAAAATAAATTTATTGTTTTTCTGGAATGGAATCAACTGATTAATTCTCAAGGAATGTATTGCCGAGAGTAACACAAAATTAGTGGGAGTGTTCCCCGCAGCATCTTTGGCAAACATGGCTTTCGGATAAACATCTATGGGGGTTACATTGTATATATTTCGTTGACTTTGTCCATTCGGTAAAATGTCAAAATTGGTAGTATTGGGCCTTGGATCATGGTAATCTTTTACAAAATCCAATGGTTTAGCGCTGGTGCTACTAATATGTGGGTTGGTGTAGGCGCCACCGCCCCAGTAGTCGAAATAATAGGTATTGGGGTGTTCCCGCCTTATTTTCTCGCCAAACCATATTAACCTTTGTTTTACTTCTGGAGTATATACTTGGTTCCAAAACTCAAAATCTATCGCATAAACCCCAAAGTCTGGGATATTGGCATAGGTTTCAACCTGTTCTTTGGTTTGGGTAGAAAACCAATCTTGATCTTGATCGGAAAATACGTTGGGTGTGGCGGTCCAATGTAATTTTTGGATAGGTAAGTTTTTTTCCCAACCATATAAGTAAGAAACACCGCGGTTGAAATAATTTTGGGGAGAAACATTACTATTCAAACGGTACTGCATCACTAGTTTGCCTTTGATAGGCTTGAATTCTGGAAATTGAGTATCAAAAGATACATTTGCTGAATTAGAAGGAGAAAACCATTTGGGGATTTCAATTTTCGTAAGTACTTCGTCTCTTTGGCCAGTAGCTTGCTCTTGGGTATTCTCTGGAGCAATCCAAATATTTTGCTGGCGCAATGAACGGTTGCGCAACTTGTTCCACCAGTCATTATAGGGGGCATCTATCCAACGGGCCGTGATGGAATAGAAATAGCCAGGCTGCACTTCTATACCTTGATCCAAGTTTTTTATTTCAATGCCGTCCAACATTATAACTTTAGTTCGGCCATCATTATAATTAGCAATATCTTTTAAGTGAACTTTTCCATTTATTACAAAGGGCCTTACATCGAGCCAGTTGTCCTTGCTTCCTTTTCTTATCCACTTGCTTTTTGATAGGATTTCGGTCTCTTGTTCCTCGTTATAAGAGAATTCGGCCACGGTCTGGCAGTCGGCTACTCCTAGGCTTTTAACCAATATTTGAGCGGTACCAGAATGCAGATTTACCTCCTCAATCGTCAGCCACGTACCATTTCGATGAGGAACGCTTTTGAACTCAAATTGTTTTCCCTTTTGCCTAATTACGACATCGTAAGGAGCTAACCCGCCTATGTTGGAAGCCAGTTCAAATTGGAGTTCTTTTCCTATTTGTTTGTATCTACGCACGGTAAGGTCGCAAATACTGGAAGCAGAGTCGATGGTAACAGCCATATTCATATCACTATGCACGGCTTCATAAACTTGGTGCCCAGAAGGGCCAAAGCGGCACCACAACCAATACATTGAGCCGAAAAGCGATGTAAAAAACAAGGCTATTCCGAATATTACGCTTCTGGACAAATTTTTAGATTTTGGCAATTGTAGACTGATTTAAAAGTGGCAGTTTAAAGTTACCACCATCTATAAAAAATACCAACAGATGCGTTTACCGAAGACACAGTATTTTTGACATAATCATATTTTAAGGCGGTGCCTTGGTACTTTACCCGAACATCGGCTCCCCAGGCACCATCCTGCTTGAAAAGGAATTTGGAACCTACACCCACTCCGTAAGTGGGTTTTATTTTCTGGTACTGGTCTGCTAGGCTACCATAGTACAAGGAGTAATCCAGCATACTAATTCCGCCACTCAACTGTATGTATGGTTGAACTCTTGCATTCTTTCCTTGAAAATGATAGTTGGCAAATACTTGAATAGGGTATTGGCTTAGGGTTCGGGTTTGAACGGCTGAAATAGTGCCTACCGAGCTTTCGTACATATTTCTGGCGATACGCTGGTCAAAGTAAGTACTTCCAATCTCCCCTCCAATGGACAGGTTGTTTTGTAAAACCCATTCCAGAGAAACGGAATAGTTTTTAAACGAAGGAGCATCAATATAATCATTGGAAAAGTTGCCAATGGGAACGGCCCCAGTGTACCTAAAGGTCGCTAGACTATAATTATATCTTTCGTAAGGGGAAGGTAAAGTATATAGTTTGGGCTTGTCTTGGGCGTATGTAACTACTTGTATAAGAACAAATAGAAGGAGTATTAATGATTTGTTTTTCATATTTTGAATACGAATTCTAATTAAATTTTGTACTGAAATTTTATTTCTTTAGATACGGAGACTGCGCGAAAATAGAACTAGTCATTTTGCTGATCAGTTGGGTATTATCAATACCAAACCCCTGAATTTGAGCATTCCATATAACATTGAAAGTTTTATTGGTCGTATCTGGGTTTTTAAAATCCAGCATTGAAATCAACCAATAGCTTTCCGTAGTTTGGCTATATTGATAGTAACTCGGAGAGCCATAGCCGTATCCACCATATCCTCCTCCGTACCCACCATAATAATTGCCCCAATAGGAATTATAGGGGGTTGAGGTTACGCTGAGGTAGGTATTGGATATCCATGATGCGGTTATGCCCACATCAGGGTTTGCGTTGGGACTAACATACGTATATCCTAGGCTTTGCATATTTTGAATCAGCCCTTCCAAAAGGTCGCGATCAATATCCGTAAGAACGGGTTGCGATTTGTTATTATCTACTAACAATACGGAATCTACAATACTAAAAGTTTTGTATTCCTTAAAATCAGCACTCTTATCAAAATTGGTAATATAAACGAGTGATTCTTCGTCCGAAATATCACTAATTGGATCTTTGGTACATGAAGTCAAACCCACCAAAGTGAAGGAAAGAAGCAGACATGTAAGTTTGAAGTTTTTAGACATGGTAAACTGGTTTTTAATTATAACGAATTTTAAAAACGAACATTTTATTTTTTTTATATGATCATTTCTAATTATATATTGACAATTCAAAACTAATAAAGGTTGTAATTGAACGATAATTTCTAGTAATTCTTTTATATAAACGATAAGGAAATAAATTCAGATGTAGTCTTTACATCAAAAATGCTAACTTGTCTCATCGTATTAGAAACAATATATGGAACCAAAAGAAGAAATTTTAAGAATTGTAGATTTACTCAACGATAGTTACGAAAGCGAAGAGGCTTGGTTTGGGAATTCAATAGTGGAAAGTTTGCGAGATGTTACGCCCAAAATGGCGGAAATGCGCATCAATCCAAACACACATTCTATCGCCGAAATAGCATACCACATGACCACTTGGCGAATCTTTGTAGTGAGGAAATTACAAGGAGATGCTGAATTTGATATTAAGACTAAAGACAAGGATTGGAAAAAATTTCAAGTTGTCGATGATTTTGAATGGGAAGCCATTCAAATGGAGCTAAGCTTGTCTCAGGAAGAACTTGTAACGGAGATACAAAAAATTGCGGATGATACTTTCCTTGAAAAATATGTTCCAAGCCGGGACTATTCCTATTACACCCTTATACATGGAGTAATACAGCACGATATATACCATGTAGGGCAAATTGGTCTAATTAAAAAAATATTAAAATCCATGCCTCTTGAAGAAGATGATTACGGCAGTTTCGGCGATCCTGATGGATACGGGGCGGATAATGAATATTATTGAAATTAAATACCAATTAAAAAGCCTTTCCAGCCCGGGAAGGCTTTTTTTGGATTTCAGAATTTATAATCTTTGAAAGCTGTTAAGCGTTTGTTAAGAGATTAATCTTTGTAGTGAAGGAATTAGTTAGACCACTTTTAATCAAGAATTTTCATTATTCCTAAAGACATTAAGTTTTGGTTGGACTGGATTGCTGGAAGCTGGCTGCCAATAGCTATAATACCACAATTCTGGAAATGTTCCTGATGGACACTGATTAATGAGGTAGTTTTAAAATACATGCGAATTACTTCAAGAGGTATACCTTAACAAGTACTTGAAAAGTGCTATTGTAATTTCTTATTTCTCCATTTTAGTAAGCTTTGAGAAATTTTCATTTTAATATGAAGAAAATTAAAGATTAAATACTTCGGAGTTTCAATTTTAAATCTGGTTATGAAAATATTAGTTGTAGAAGATGAACCCAAATTAGCTGGATTTTTAAAACGAGGCTTAGAGGAACAATCTTGGGAAGTAGAATTAGCTTATGACGGTCATGTTGGAAAGAAAATAGCGTCAAATTATAAATTTGATATTATTATTCTTGATGTAAATCTGCCTTTGTTAAATGGCTATGACTTGGCTAAGCAGCTAAGAAGTGATGGATTATCGACACCTATTTTGTTTCTGACCGCACTGGGTACCATCGATGATAAACTGGATGGGTTTGAAGCCGGGGCGGACGACTATTTGGTGAAGCCTTTTGAGTTTAGAGAGCTTATTGCACGCATTAAGGTGCTTTCCCAACGCAATGGAAGCCGCGAACACTCCGTTCAAGTACTTTCCCTAGCTGATTTAGAATTGAATTTGGACGAAAAGGTGGCGCGTAGAGGCGGGAATCGTATAGATTTAACCGCCAAGGAATTTGCGCTATTGGAATATTTAATGCGAAATCGAGGAAGGGTAGTTTCTCGGGTGGATATCGCCGAACAGGTATGGGATATTCGCTTTGATACAGGAACTAACGTGATTGATGTTTATATTAATTTTTTAAGGAAAAAAGTGGATAAGGATTATTCCAATAAATTAATACACACGGTGGTAGGAATGGGATACATATTTAAAGAAGAATGAATATAAAATCCAGATTAACTTTAATGTTTACAATGCTAGTAGGGTCAATAATGGCCCTATTTTGCATTTCTATTTATTTTATTTACGACCAATATCGTGAAAAACAGTTTTACTCTTTTTTAAATGAAAGAGGCCAAACTATCGCGCAACTTGTGGAGGCCAGTAATGGAATTAGTACTGCCGAAATTGAGCGAATGGAAAAGGCTAATAATACCCTATTAATGGATGAGGAAATTACCATTTATGATGGTTCTGACTCAGTGATTTTTGTGAGTGGTTTCGAAAAGTTTGACGTTCCAAAGTTAACCCTGGCAGAGGTAAGGGCTGGCGAAAATATTAAATCGAAGTATGGCAAAAAAGATGTAACCATCATTCGGCATATTTTACAAACCGATGGCGATCCGTGGGTGGTGGCAGCAACTGCTCGTGATTTACCAGGGTTGAACCAACTTAAACGCTTGCGTGAAATACTTTTGATTGGCTGGTTACTTTGTTTGATTTTGGTAGCCGTTGCAGGATGGCAATTTGCGAATGATGCCATCAAGCCAGTATCCGATATAATTTCGCAAGTGAATAAGATATCAGCAGGGAATCTTCATCAAAAAGTGACGGTGGGACGTGAAAGGGATGAGTTAGCACTTTTGGCAGAAACATTTAATTCCATGTTAAATCGACTTGAAATTGCCTTTGTAGCACAAAAGAATTTTGTATCCCATGCCTCGCATGAACTCAGGACTCCTTTGGCTCTTATCATGACGGAAGTGGAAGTAACGCTTATGAAAGAGCGCGATATTGGTACGTATCAAGAGGCTCTATCTGGAATTTTGGGGGAAGTGAAAGAAATGAATGAACTGGTTAACCGTCTTTTAGACCTTGCCAGAACGGAAGAAGAAGCTTTTAAGGTTACTTTCTCGCGTATCCGGGTGGATGAAGTTTTGTGGTTAGCCAAATCTTCTGTCCAACAAAAACATCCTGAATACAAGGTGCATATCCATTACCGTGAAATACCCGACAATGAAGATCTGTTGAAACGATATGGTGATGAAAGTTTGTTGAAAACTGCCTTTATGAATTTGATGGACAACGCCTGTAAGTATAGCGAAGATTTATCCGTGAATGTATTTTTGGAAGTTGGTAAGTCAGGTATTGTTATCAAATTTGTAGATCATGGCATTGGAATGGATTCCACAGAACTGCCCTATATTTTTGATACATTTTACCGAAGCGTGTCCACTCTGGGGAAGTCTGGCTTTGGTATTGGGTTAGCACTTACGAAAAGAATCTTGATGTTGCAGGGAGCAAGCATCGATGTTGATTCAAAACCAAACTTGGGAACTACTTTCACCCTTAAATTCCCCTCATTTTAACGGCTTTTTAATTTTGCATTAATTTGACTTTAACGCATTTTCTTGTCTTTTGTATTATAAAGCAACGCACAAATTCTGCTAGTTTATATATAGAGGGGGAAGGTTCGTGTGGTTCATTTGTTGATACAGTTTTAATGGACGGTTAATTCTGTTTTTGAAGAGTAATTTAATTTTTTTTTAAATTGAGTTAGGTGAGTAGTAAGGAAAAATTGGTGTCCGGTTTCTGGACACCAATTTTTTATTTTATCATATCTTCCTTTTTATCTTGCTCTATGGCTAGTTTTGGTAATGCCTCTGGAATTTCTTTTACAATGTAGGCTATTAACTCTTCCCGGACTAAGCAGCGTAGGTCAAATGCATCCGAAGAATTTCTGGCTGACATTAAGGCACGTAGCTCTATCATTTGGTCTTTTGTTCCGGTAACCTGCAGTGCCCAGCTGGAACCATTCCATAATTCTGTATTTTGCAAGATTACTAGTAGTTGGTCACGTAGTTTTTGAACTGGCGTGTTCATGTGTAAGGTAAAAAAGGCCGTACCCAAAAGGGAACTGTCATTTCTGGTCCAGTTTTGAAAAGGTTTATCTATAAAGTAGGTGATGGGTAATATTAAACGCCTTAAATCCCAGATACTTACTACCACATAGGTCAGATTTATTTCTTCGATTTTGCCCCATTCGCCTTCCACAATTACGACATCATCTATTTTGATCGGCTGGGTAAATGCGATTTGAATACCTGCTAGGAGGTTTGCAATGGATTTTTGGGCGGCAAAACCAATGATTACAGAAAAAATACCGGCTGAGGTGAGTATTCCTACCCCATACTGCCGTACACTTTCAAAGCTTAATAGTAATATAGAAAGTCCGATAATGACAATCATAATTACAAAAATGCGTTTGATGAATTTGATCTTGGTAAAAAGCCTTCGCGCATGGTTGTTATCTGGCGAATTAAAATCCAGATTTTCTATAAGTACCAATTCCACGATCACTATTATTCTTATAGATAGCCAGGTGCTTACTGCGATCAAAGCTACCTTGCTAAATGCAAAAAGTATCCCATATTCCGGATGTAATTGCGCATAAGCATTGGCCACTATGGTGGTCACAACCAAGGGTATGAAAAAGTAAAGTACATTGGTAAGGTTACTTTGAAGTACCCTGAAAACTGCCCAACCTTTTTTTGAATTAGTGACTCTTATGAGGTAAATGATGATGTAGCTAATTAGTAAACCTGATAAGGACCCCAATATTATTCCAAGCCAAGGGGTACTTCTGTAATCAAATATTTCAAGAATTTTACTCATGGGATTTCAAATCAGTAAGTCGGGCCACTATGATTCCAGTGTGCTTGGCAACAGAGGCAGCATATTCGGCCAACGGGACTTTGGAAAGTACTACTTTTTTTTCTGTAAAGGAGGCATGCAAAAGATATGCCCGATTCCCTATTTTAGTAATTACGCCCATATGATTACAGTCCAGCCCCTCCACAGAGGAGGTGAAGGCAATGATATCCCCATTCTTTAAAAGAGTTTCGGTTTTACCGATATTGGATTTAGGTACATAAAAATGTTTTCTACTATTAATTTCATTCTCTTGGGCCTTAATCTTTTTCCAAACCTCGGCCGATCCTAGTGCAGGGTACAACGAAGCATGATTACTCATAAAGTTGATTTCTTTTTTATAAGGTATACCACCAATACTTTCTGTGATATTCATGAGCCTTCCTCGTTGCTGGTTTTCGTACATCCAGTCCAAAACATAATGTAGCCTTGATGGATATCCATCTATTTCCCCATCTCGGTACCTAATTTTAGTTAACTCCGCTCGGTATTCCTGATAGGTTTGGTGATTTTCTTTGGCTATTGCCAAGGCTAATGCACTTTCAACCAGCGTAGTGCAATCCAGGCCATCCAGCTTACAAACTAAGGTCTCCGTTGGGTTTCCTTCTAGTGAACTTGCGATATAGGGAAGTCCCAAAAAGGATTCGCTCATCCGTAACATCTGAGTAGCGATTTTGCCCGTTTCAGGCAATGCCATGCGTTGCTCAAATAGTTTTTGGGTACTAGCATTTTGAGCTACACTTGGTTTGGCAAAAGTGTATAACAAGATGAATAATAGGATCGATCGATAGGATCTAAAAACCGGTCGACAAAGATTACATTTCATATAAAGTTTTTTTTATTTCTTATTCCGTCGAGTAAAAACAGGATGAAACCACTCCTTTCATATTTTTTAGAAAAAACGAGTGGTTTTTTTGATTATACTATTTCAAAGATAGCGTTTTTTAAGTCAGTCATTATAGTTAGCTAGCAGCCGTCTTAAGAACAATTTCCAGAACCAGAACACTATTAGGTTGCATTGTAAGGGCTACTCCAGAGGATGTGATTTCTTCCGGATGAATCTGTGGATAGGATTCTAGTAATGGAAATACAGGTTTCAAAATATAATCGCCTGTATTTTGGAGTCCAAGAGTTTCTGTCCAAGCATGCGGAGGGATTTTAATCTGTGTGCTAAAAGTTTGAGTTTGGTCAAAATTATAGATAAACAACAAATGCTGATTGGCGGAATGTCTCAAATAACAATACATCCTAGAGGCATCATAATTTTGACTTTTACCTTCCATGTTGAAGTACTGTAAATCATAAAACTCGCCAGAATTTACGGCTTCATTGGTTTGGATAAAGTGATTGAGGTTTTGATAAAATCCTCTTAGTTTCTTGGTTTCGGGGTTCAACTGCTGAATGGTGTATTTTCCATGGTTGCACCATGCCTGAAACTCATCAATGGCCCAGTAATCGAAAATACTAGTGCGTCCATCATCTCCTTGAAAACCCTCTGGCTGTGTTGGATTTACACCCAATTCTTGTCCAGCGTAGATCATAAATGGGCCTGAGTGCATCGTGGCACATAAAGTAATGGCTGGAATTGCTGCCCAGGGATTGCCCGCAAAAAACTTAGAAGCGATTCGTTGTTCGTCATGGTTTTCTAAAAAACGTAGCATCCTTTCTGAAAAATTGCCAGATTCTTGTTGCCAAATTCGGGTAATATCACTTGCATATCCGTTGCCTTCCATTAAAGGACGTAAAGTGTTGTACAATCCTACCTTATCGTATAAATAATCAAATTTCCCAGTAAATAAATAGTTGTGGTATTCTCCTGGGTTATAGATTTCCGCAATAAAAATTATTTTCGGGTTCAGCTGTTTTATTTTTTCAATTACCCAGCCCCAGAACTCCACGGGTACCATTTCGGCCATATCGCAACGGAACCCATCTATACCTTTTCCAGTCCAATAGGCAAGTATGTCGTACATTTTTTGCCAAGTAGATGGAATTGGATCGAAATGTGTAACCCGTCCATTTAAATAATCAACCCCATAATTCAGTTTAATTGTTTCGTACCAGTCGTTTATATGTGGTTGTGAATGAAATACATCATTTCCGGTTGCCTTAGCTGGCGATTCGGTATAGGGAGAATCGAAAGCAATTGGTGGAGCTACCTCACTAGGAACGGTAAAATCTTCGTTTGGGATGTAATAAAAATTATTGCTAGGCGAAAAAGATAAGGAAGAGTCATCATCTTGACCAAAATCACGTACTCCTTGTGGGTGTACTTTGGATTTATATTGGCGAGAAACGTGATTAGGCACAAAATCAATTATCGCTTTTAAGCCATTCTGATGCGTTCGGTGGATTAAGGACTCAAATTCCTGCATTCTTTGGTCCACCTTAACTGCCAGATCCGGATCCACATCATAATAATCGCGTATGGCATAGGGCGAACCGGCAATTCCTTTAACAATAGAAGGGTGATCTGGTGCTATCCCATTCTGGGAGTAGTCGGTAAGTGAGGCATGGGCAATAACTCCGGTATACCAAGCATGGGTAATACCAAACTTTTTTAACGATTGTAATGCCTTGTCATTAATATCATTAAACTTTCCACTACCATTGTCCTCAATGGTGCCGTTATAGCTATTCTGTTTCTTTGAATTACCAAATGTTCTATTAAAAATTTGGTAAATAACATGTTTGTGATTTTCTGCCATTTCTTCGTATACCTATTTAGGGTTGGTTAGTTTGTTAGAGCAAAAACTTTTTTTCGAACCAGTCAATTACTTGACGACCAGTTTGATTTTTAGGATTGAATAGTTTTTCACTAGTTTTTAGAGCCTGAGCTGTAAATTTTGCAAAGATAGCTATCGCTAACTTGAGATAAATCTTCTCGAAAAATTTAACAACATGGTAGCCAAAATATAGCGTAAATAAATGATTAGTTAATTCTAAAAAGGTTCTAAAACCTGCACTAAAAAAGCGAATAATTTTTTCGAATCTAAAATAGTGTTGTTCTTTTACTATTTTGCAAGATATTAAAATTGAAACTATATGCCTTCATTACAAGCGTGCCTTTTTGATTTGGACGGAGTAATCGTCGATACTGCACGGTACCATTATATAGCCTGGCGAGAACTGGCCAACGATCTAGGTTTTGAACTTACCGAATCGCAAAACGAAGAACTTAAAGGGATTAGCCGGATGGAATCCTTAGACATTATTTTAGAAATCGGAAAAATAACCCTATCAGAAGAAGAAAAACTTGACCGTGCCCAAAAGAAAAATGAACGCTACCTGAAGCTTTGCCAACAAATAACACCCGAGGATGCGTTGCCTGGTGTGATTCCGTTTTTGGTAGAACTGAAACAAAATCATATTAAAATCGGGCTAGGCTCGGCCAGTAAAAATGCAAGACTGATATTGAATCAATTAGCAATTACTGATTATTTTGAAACGATTGTGGATGGTACTCGAATTACCAAAAGCAAACCAGACCCAGAGGTTTTTACGATGGGAGCCAATGATCTTGGTGTAGAATCTGAATTTACAGTGGTATTTGAAGATGCGCTAGCTGGTGTACAGGCTGGAAAAGCAGCAGGAATGTTGACCGTAGGTATTGGTGATTCGAATATTTTGGAGGAAGCGGATTTTGTAATGTCTGGCTTTGAAGGTTTTATGCTCACGGACTTGACGGAAAAATTAGCACTTTCTTAGACTTTTAAAATTGACCTATCAATGAAAAATTATATAACACACGATCCATGGTGTATTGTAGAAAATGGATTGCATGAAGCCAATAATGAAATTACGGAAAGCTTAATGAGCTTAGGTAATGGCCGTATGGGTCATCGAGGTAATTTTGAGGAAACGTATACAGGGAAAACACTTTTGGGGAACTACGTCGCGGGGGTTTATTTTCCTGATAAAACCCGAGTGGGGTGGTGGAAAAATGGTTATCCTAATTACTTTGCCAAAGTATTGAATGCCTGTAATTGGGTAGGTATTCAAGTAAAAATAGGGGAGGAAGTACTGGATTTACATACTTGTTTGGTAGAAGAGTTCAGCCGAGTCCTCAATATGCGTGAGGGCTTTTTGGAAAGAATAGCTGTGGTGGCATTACCCGGAGGTCGTCGAGTAAAAATAACTTCGAAACGTTTTTGTAACATTGCCGATGACCAGTCTGGTGCTATTCGGTATAGTATCACCCCACTAGATTTCGATGATTTGATTACGGTTGTTCCCTATTTGGATGGAAATATTAGTAATCGAGATGCCAATTATGAAGAAACTTTTTGGAATGAAGTGTATAAGGAAACACTTTTTTCGGAAGGGTACCTGGTATTGGAAACCAAATCCAACCCATACGGAGTGGATCGTTTTCAAGTAGCGACGGGTATGCGGTTTGATATTAAAATAAATGACCTAAACACCGATTACCAATCGCTACCAATACGCCAGGAGAAATATGTAGCGGGATCAGTAACGCTTGATGTAAGGCAAGGCCAAGAGCTTACGGTTTATAAATATGGTGTAAATATTTCTGCCGTTTCTGGTACCAACGACAAGCTTACTCAGGATTGTAAGGATTACCTTAAAATGGTTTACGAAAAAGGTTTTGACCAACTTTTTGAGGAACATACAGCCGCTTGGGCAGAGAAATGGGAGAAGAATGATATCAAAATCGATGGAGATATTGCCGCTCAGCAGGGTATTCGCTTTAATATTTTTCATTTACAACAAACCTACACCGGGGAAGACGAAACTTTGAATATTGGTCCAAAGGGATTTACCGGCGAAAAATATGGTGGGAGTACTTATTGGGACACGGAGGCGTATTGTATTCCTTTTTATTTGTCTACTTCGGATCAAAAGGTCTCTAAAAATCTTTTGATATATCGGTACAAGCATCTGGAAAAGGCCATTGAGAATGCCACCAAGCTGGGTTTCGATAATGGGGCAGCACTCTACCCAATGGTAACCATGAATGGCGAAGAATGCCATAATGAATGGGAAATCACTTTTGAAGAAATTCACCGAAACGGGGCCATTGCCTATGCAATATTTGATTATGTGAGGTATACCGGTGATGAGGCTTATTTGTCGGAATATGGTTTGGAGGTACTTATTGCAATTTCAAGGTTTTGGAAACAAAGGGTCAACTGGTCTGCCGACAAGGAAAAATATGTTATGCTTGGGGTTACCGGACCTAATGAATATGAGAATAATGTTAATAATAACTGGTATACTAGTTACATGGCTTCATGGACCTTAAAGTATACCTTAGAGGTTATAAATCAGCTTTGGGCCAATGACTCTTCGCGCTTAAATGAAATCATTTTCAAAACCAGTTTTGATTTGAATGGCGAGATGGGTGATTGGAAACATATCATAGATAATCTATATCTCCCGTATGACGAAAATAGGAGGGTGTTTTTGCAGCAACAGGGGTTCTTAGACAAAGAGCTATTAACCGTAAATGACATTGCAGCACAGCGTCCTATCAATCAGAACTGGTCGTGGGATAGAATTTTGAGGTCTTGCTTCATCAAACAAGCGGATGTTTTACAGGGAATTTATCTGTTCGATGAGGAATTTGAAATCGATGAAATACGTAGGAATTTTGAATTTTATGAACCCATGACGGTACATGAATCATCGCTTTCCCCCTGTGTTCATGCCATTCTAGCCTCCAAAATAGGGTTGCATGAGAAAGCTTACGAAATGTATGTGCGTACCGCTCGGCTAGATTTGGATGACTACAATAATGATACCGAAGATGGTTTGCACATTACTTCTATGGCTGGCACCTGGATGAGTGTGGTAAAAGGCTTTGCTGGCCAAAGAGTCAAAAAAGGTTTCCTGATCTTAAGACCACACCTGCCATCTAAATGGAATTCTTATGAATTTAGGATTGGGTTCAGGGGCTCCCTCTTAAATGTAAAAGTTGAAAAAGAAAACGTCACAGTAGAAAATATTTCTGAACAGGAATTAATACTTTTTGTGCTCGGCAAACGTATTTTCCTGGCCGGGGGAGCTACCGAAGTAGTAGCCGTTCCATAAATCAATTATTGGCTTCGGAAGTACCCATTTTAAAGCGGTTTCCGGAGCCCAATTTTTTTGAATATTCCCAGAAATAAGAGGCTCAATATTACAATAGGCCAATACCTAATTACAGCAAGACAAAGCCAAATTAAAGTATCCAAACCGTCTTTCAGGGCATTGCCGATTCTGGAAAGTATGGAATTTGGAATCACTATTTTTTTATAAAATCTTAGGTTTACAGTCGTGTAATCTACTTGATTCGAAAGTAACCGTATGCGCCCTTCTATGGATTCAATATCTGTTCGTATGGTTCCTAATTCCTTTTCGATATTTAGTATTTCAGTAACATTCAATGCTTTTGACAAAAGTTTAGAATAGGTTTTTTCAATTTCCCTTTTTGCCTTCAGTCGGGCTTCTATATCCACATATTCTTCAGTTACGTCATTAACGCTTATATTTTTAGTATCAAATTTGTCAACATTATGGGATAATTCTATCATGAATTGTTCCAAATGGGCGGCTGGTAATCTAATCTCCAAATCGACACTTGTCCGGTCATTCGATTTGTATTCGTGGTCTTTGGCTAAATACCCCCGATGAGTACTTACCATTTTCATAATGGATTTTTTGGTTCCTTGTTGGTCGATAGTTTCGAATTCTAAGTAGGAGATTTTTACCAGTTTTCGCGCTTCTCCCTTTTTGTTTTCTATTAGTTCTAAACTTGGTTCACGGGGTTCTGGTGGAGGGATGCGCATCAAATCCACTTGCACTTGTGGTGCCTCTTCGTATGGTTGCTGGCATGCGAAAACGGTTAAGCTAAGGAGTATGATTACAATCGTTTTCATCGCTAATAGATGTTTAGTTATATATATAAGTAAATATAATATTAGTATTTGAGAATACAAGCTGAAATAATATTTTTCTAGAAAAGTGATAGCTAATTCCTAGGGGTTATAACCTTTTGATGAATTGGATTATCGTAATTTGTCTATTAAACTTGCACAGTGAATAACCATTAATCTTGAATTTTAATGAAATTTTTTTCAATACTACTTGGAGCATCTATGATGTTGCTTACCACCACTGGAAATACTCAAACAGTGAACGCGCTAACTCAAAAAGAAATAAGAGAAGGGTGGAAATTGTTATTTAATGGTAAAGATTTTGCGGGATGGCATAAATACGGTGGGGGAGCGCCGGGTACCAGCTGGAAAATAGATGCTGGTGCGATGAAACTAAACGTGCCCACCAGAGCGGGCAACAAAGCACCTGATGGGGGTGACTTGGTGATGGATCAAGAAATAAAGGGAGATTTTGAATTTATGGTAGAATGGAAAATTGAGAAATATACCAATAGTGGGATTTTTCTTTTTGTACATGAGGACAAAAAATACCCGCATATTTATTCGACGGGTCTGGAGCTTCAGGTAATTGACGATCATATTTATGAAGGTGCAGAAGAAAATACGCATCGTGCCGGAGATTTTTTTAGCGTTGCCAATGCACGCCTTAGGGAGCTAAATCCCATTGGGAATTGGAATAAAGTACATGTTTTATTAAAAAATAATAAACTTACCGTAACCCAGAACGGATATATTGTTCAGGAGCATAACCTGAATGGAGCAGACTGGAAAAAGCGTATAGGCGATAGTAAAATTAATTCAGCTCCTATTGCCAAGGGGGATTTTACGGGTCGAATTGGATTACAAGATTGGGGAAGCACGGTTTGGTTTAGAAATGCCAAGTTAAAGGTAATCAGCTCTAAATAAGTTTATTCACTTGGCAGGTATGACCTTAATTATATGTTGGTTATCTTGGAGCATGTTTAAAATTTAAACAGGCTCTTAGCTATGATATATATATTAGAATTATAATGATTTTTAGAATGTAACTACTACGACTCTGCCCAATTTAAATGCCTTACTTCAGCCACTTTTGTCTGTATTTTTTGCTTTGTATCTGTTTTGCTTTTTCAAAACCTGTTTTTGCACAGGATTTTAATACTGCGCAACGGCAGTTGTCGGAGTTATTGCCCTTATTTAACCAAGCATTTGAAGAAAATAATCTTAGTATATTAAAATCAGCAGAGTATCAAAAGAAGCTAAAAAAACTACAAGCTACCTATACCAAATACAATGCAGCACATTTTGACGTAGCTGATTCCATACCTAGAATGAATAACGAGGCGATATTAATAGCTTTATCTGGCAATTTTCACAAGCCCCAACATATTTTTGAAAGCTTACAATTAGAGGGAGAAGACCGTCAATTCGTAGACAACCGGGCGGTTTTTGAATTATTGGCGGGCAAATATGGAGCAGCTCGTTCTAACTTGATGTTCGATCCCATTAGTCCATCCGCCCATGCGAATATGCTTTATAGTTTTGGGAAACAAAAGAACATCTCCGAGGGTATTTCCTTCGTCGATAGAGCTTCTGGGAAGAACCAAGGGGCTAAATGGCATTACAATGCTGCATTGTTATATGAACTTTCTAATAATACAGATCAAGCGGTTGAAGAATTGAATGCGGCCGTTCGTCAAAGTAATGATGCAGCTGCTTATCGGTTGTTACGGGGCGACTTGCTCATGAAAACAGGACAAGACAAAAAGGCGGTTAAAGATTTTGAAAAAGTTTCACGACGTTTTCCAAAAGGACAGATACGGTATGCTAATGCGCTCCTTTCATTGAATCAATTTGCGAAGGCCAAAACGGTTTATTTGAAGTATATAGAAGATAAAAATAGAGAATTTAAGGCGAAGGCATATTTGGGAATTGCACATTGTAATTATGGATTGCAACAGTTTGATGAGGCACTTCGGTATTATAAGCTAGCCTCAAGCACTATGCGGGAATCACCCGCTTTATTATCTGGTATCGGGAATATTCATTTGGCGAAACACGAATATCAATTTGCGCTAAGTCTTTTCGATCGGGCATTAAAGAAGGATCCTGGTTACAAAACGGCTTTTTTAGGTAGAGGTGTAGCTAATTTTGGCTTGAAAAATTATCAAAATGCACTGCTGGATTTTCAAAGTGCTGGTGATGCTTTGAATGATAAGAATCCATTTTTTGCTGATATTTTTGTGAGTAAGGCCTTTTGTGAATACCATTTAGGGATGAAACAAGACGCCCGAACGGATTTTGAGATTGCCCTACAATTGGATCCCAGGCGTTATGAAGCACTGGCAGGTGTTGGAAATATATTGATCGAAGAAAAACGATTTAGTGAAGCAGGTAAATACTTGTCAAAGGCATTAAATTACGAAAAAGGGTACAGTGAAATGTGGAGTAATTACGGAAATCTTTTATTGCATTTTGATATGTATGAAAAAAGTTTCCAAGTATTTAGGAAAGCGATTGCTTTGAAACCCACCAACCTCAATGCGCAAAACGGGTGGGGGGTGGTGCTCTTAGAAAATGATAAGCTAGACCGTGCAAAAGCCATTTTTGATAGTTTGGTAATAGAAAATCCTAATTTTTCATTTTTACATAATAACCATGGCATTGTGAATGCTTATGTGGGTAACAGGTTTGAACAAAAACAACAAAAACAAGCCGCTGATCTTAGCTATAATGCCGCGTTTAAGGATTTTCAAATGGCAATGAAAACTGCCCCACAGCGAAAAATGTATAATGTTAACCAAGGGAATGTTTATAGGTATTGGGAGAAATTCGAGGAAGCCAATCTCAGTTATCAAAGTTATCTAGACAAAAGTGCACTTAATAATACTGCTGTTATGTACGCTGCTAGGGAAATGAATAAGGATGCGAAATACTATTTAGGAGTAGCTATACAGATCGATTCGCTTCATAAAGTCTTTCAGTACAATATGAATCTTTTGCGGAGCGGCAAGCAAAAAGAAATGAAAAAACTGGTTGCTTCTACCGGCGATGATGGCCCTTATGGCGATATAGGTATTAAGTATAGCTTAGATGGTTTTGTAACGATTTATCTGTACGACTATGTGTATGATACATTAACTTTTCCCGGCAGGCACTTTATGCCGTTACCTGTGGAAACCTTTGAAGAAAACTATTTCATTCCACAGATCGAATTAAATTTCGTTCCTTATTCTAAAAAAGATCGAAAAATGGGTACACATAAAAAAGTGCGTTACAAATCACAGAAAATTAAAATGCCGGGTGGAAGAAGTAGGGGCGGAACGAAATGTCCCATATTTAGATGAAGCCCAGATAGTGGACTTTGCGTAAATATTTCCACGAACTGGGACACACTTTTGTTGATTTTCTTACGCTAAACTTCAAGTTTATGTGAAAATAAGTAGTATTATATGGTATTAATAATGCGTGAAACTTCTTTAAAACTAATAGGTTTGTCCAAAAAAAAGTCCGCTCCTTTTTGGAGTGCTTCCTCTTTAATATTGGTCATTGCGCTCATCATTACTATCTTAATACTACTGTAATACTGTGAATTAAGTCTAATATCTTCTATTTCGTTGATGCCTTTTCCATCCGGTAAATTATTGTCAAGAAATACTAGATCCGGGTGTATAGTGTTAATGAAATTTAACCCCTCGGTAATAGTATGAGCAATGCTTACAGATATGTCAGGAGATTTGATTTTGAGCTGTTTAACTAAAAAGTTTCTCATTAAAGCACTCAAATCCACCTCATCCTCAATGATTACAATCTTCATGTTATATTGGATTTCGAATGTTTTGGCAATTGGTTCTGTTATGAAGTGTTACAAAATACCACACTTTTTGTAGAAGTATACACAAAAATCTTGCCACCTATTTGGAGTTTCCTGATTTTTTGGTGCTTAGAACAAAAAGGGGAATTATTTCCGTCATAATAGAGGAATTTTAGGATCATTCTTACACCAAATAGAGTATATTCTTGGGTTTTCTAGTATCAATTCAAGAGTGGAACGGGTTTTTTACTTCATTCAGAAAATTCTAAAACTTAAACAAACTAGAGATGAAAAACAGTAAAGTATTTTTGGGCATTATATCAGCAGCAGTAGTAGGAGCAGTAATTGGATTATTGTGCGCTCCAGAAGAAGGCGAAAAAACTAGAAAAAAAATCAAGAAAAACACGAATGATCTTGCCTCTGAACTCCTTGATGCTTTGGAAAAAAGTAAAGAAAAGGCAAAAGTAAAGGTGGAAGATTTGAAGGAAAAAGGTGAAAACTATTGGAGCAAAGCGAAATCCAAGTCGGACGATATCTCGGCAGATGTGGAAGCTTTGAAAAAAGACGTTAAGACCATTTAATTAGTCCGTTTTTTAAAGAAATACACGCTATGATTGAAAATCAGAAATTAAATAAGATCATTGATTACTCTAAAGAGTTAATGAGTGCTGGGCCTGATAGTCCCGTAGGGAAAGGTCTTGAGTTAAGCTTAAGCACGGTGATAGGAAAGACTTTAACCAAACGTCTTCCTGTTCCCCTCAATTATGTTGTTCCATTGGTATTTGAAAAAGTTATTCTCTTACATGGAGTGGATGCAGGTCGGGATGTGCTAATTAATGTCTTAAGATGGGTAAAGCTTAAAACAGAACCAGATACACCTGTGATTTCTGTAAACTAAGCTTGTATTAAAATCTTTGGAATTAAGGGTTTATTCGGTGGAATGTTGTACATTTGCAGCCTAATAAATCAATGGGACGAGATCCCAATCATAACATTTTTAAAAATGGCAGTTAAAATTAGATTAGCGCGTCGCGGACGCAAAAAAAAGGCGATTTATGATATCGTAGTCGCAGATGCCAGAGCACCACGTGATGGTCGCTTTATTGAAAAATTGGGAAGCTACAACCCAAACACGAATCCTTCTACCATCTTGTTGGAATCAGCAAAGGCAGTGGATTGGTTGTTAAAAGGAGCACAACCAACAGATACAACTCGTTCGATTTTACAACACGAAGGTGTAATGTTCCGTAAGCACTTACAAGTAGGTGTGATTAAAGGAGCCATTACTCAAGAAGTTGCTGATGCTCGTTATGAGGAGTGGAGTGTTTCAAAAACTGGTCGTAAAGATGCAGTTGCTGGATCACTTGCTGAAAAACAATTGGCTGATAAAACCGCTAAATTGGATGCTGAACGTAAAGTGAACCAAAGCCGTGCAGAAGCTATTGCTAAGAAAAATGCTCCTCCCGTAGTAGTGGAAGAAACTCCTGCAGAAGAAGCTGAAACAGAAGCAGTAGTAGACCAAACAGAAGGTGATGCACCTGCTGAAGAAACACCTGCTGAATAATTCAGAATATTGATTTTTGTAAAATATGAGTCTACGGTTAGCCGTCAGACTCATATTTGTTTATAGTCTATCATAAACCTACTTGGGTAGTATCCCAATATTATTATAACTTCATTGTGAATCAAGAAAATAGTTATCTTTTAGGGTATATAGTGCGTACGCATGGCACAGGAGGAAATGTGGTGTTTTTCTTGGATGTGGATAATCCTTCCGATTATGATGCCCTAGAGACCGTGTTTGTGGAAATTAAGGGAGAGTTGGTGCCCTATTTTATTGAAGATTTTAATCTGCAAAAGCAGAGCAACGCCATTGTGGTATTAGAAGATATAGATACAATTGTGAAAGCACAGGCACTGGTAGGTTGCTCACTATACCTTCCCATCTCTGAATTAGAAGAGCTGGATAATGATAAATTCTATTACCACGAAATCAAAGGTTATCAGGTAACAGACCAAACAGCGGGGCTTTTGGGGGTTGTTCAAGAAGTTTATAGCCTTAATGGTCAGGATCTAATATCAATGCTTTATAAAGGGGTAGAAGTGCTTATCCCCACCGCACACGACATTGTTTTGAAAGCGGATAAGGACGAGAAATTGCTATATGTTAATCTTCCGGAAGGTCTCTTGGAAGTATATCTCGACGATCAAACTGAAACCAAAGCAGACGATGCGGATTGATATTATTTCTTGTGTACCCGACTTACTTCAAAGCTTTTTTACACATTCTATAGTAAAACGCGCACAACAAGCGGGTCATGCCGAAATTGTGGTACACGATTTGCGTGACTATTCTATTAATAAGCATCGTACCATTGATGACTATGCCTTTGGTGGAGGTGCGGGTATGGTCATGCAAATAGAACCTATAGCGGCCTGTATAAGGGCTTTGCGGGGGCAACGTGACTATGATGAAGTGATTTACTTGACCCCAGACGGAGAACGACTCAACCAGGGAATTGTGAATCAGCTTTCTTTAAAGGGTAATTTGATAATGCTTTGTGGACACTATAAGGGAGTGGATCAACGGGTGCGTGATTTGTTTATTACCCGAGAAATTAGCATTGGCGACTATGTATTATCTGGAGGTGAATTAGGTGCTGCCGTGTTGGCTGATGCTCTTATCCGACTGATTCCAGGGGTTTTGAATGATGAAACTTCTGCTTTAACAGATTCTTTTCAAGACAATTTGCTAGCGCCACCTGTATATTCTCGGCCTTCTGAATTCGAAGGAAATAAGGTTCCTGATATATTATTATCAGGTCATGAAGCCAAAATTGAAGAATGGCGGTTCGAGCAATCATTGATCCGGACACGCGAACGGCGCCCGGATCTATTAGGGGACCAGTAAAATAGTCAGTAGTTTTTAAAACTCAAGGTTACAGTTAATCCATTCGCTATCAAAATTGGTGCCATATTTTCGATAAAATCCTACGGCAGATGTGTTCCAGTCTAGCACTTGCCACATCATGCCGGTACAGGAAGTTTCATGTGCTTCTTCAATAGTTGCATCGAAAAGCAATTTACCAATACCATTACCACGCATTTTGTCAGTAACGATAATATCTTCCAAATAAAGTCTTTTGCCCTTCCAAGTGGAATAGCGAAAATAGTATAATGACAATCCAATAATTTCGTTTTCGGACTCCGCTACATAGAAATCGAACAAATTATTTTCGTAATCTGTTACCATTTTTGCTTCGGTATTTATAACTTGATCCAAAGCTTTCTCATAAATCGCAAGTTCTTTTACGAGTTCAAATGCCGCTCCAATATCCTCAAGGGTACCTTTTCTAGTAATTATGTTCATTTTAATCTTTTAAACTTAAAACAGTAGAGATGCTTAAATTTACTGTCTTTTATTGATACTTAACATAGGTATCCCACTTATCTATAATGTTTTGGAAGTTTTCCGGTAGTTCTGTGTCGAATTGAACCCATTCTCGAGAAGTGGGGTGGATAAATCCAAGTGATTTAGCATGAAGGGCTTGCCCAGGCAACTGTCCAAAACAATTTTGTACCATGGTTTTATAGGTTCCGTTAGATACGCCTTTCAAAATGCGGTCACCACCATAAACCGGGTCATTAAAAATAGGATGTCCTATATGTTTCATATGAGCCCTAATTTGGTGGGTTCGCCCGGTTTCCAAATTACACTTTATCAACGATACATATCTAATAGGCTTCACTACTTCGAAGTGGGTAATGGCATGTTTCCCAAATGAGCCATCAGGGAAAATGGACATCACGCGGCGGTCTTTGGCACTTCGTCCAATATGCCCTTCAATCGTCCCTTTTTCTTCTTTTAATTCACCCCATACCAAGGCAGCATAAGTCCGTTCAATGGTATGTTCAAAAAATTGTTTGGCCAAAAAAGTCATTGCAAATTCTGTTTTGGCAATAACGAGTAACCCTGAAGTATCTTTATCAATTCGGTGGACCAATCCTGGTCTACCTTCTCCATTTCGACCGGTAGGTAGGTTGTTGAAGTGATATACAAGTCCATTTATCAAAGTTCCTGTCCAGTTACCAAAGGCAGGATGAACGACCATTCCTGTTGGTTTATTGATAATCATAAGAACATCATCTTCATAGACAATGTCCAAAGGAATATCCTCTGGAATAATGTCTGTATCACGTGGAGGTTCTGGCAGTGACAAGGTGATTACGTCCAGCGGTTTTACTTTATAACTCGCTTTTGATATTAATCCATTTACTTTTACAGCTTCCGCTTCAATTCCGTTTTGTATTTTTGTTCTTGAAGCATTAGCTATGTGGAGACTTAGAAATTTATCAAGCCGGAGAGGACCTTGTCCTTTGTCTGCAACGATTCGATAGTGTTCGAACAAATCATCCTCTTCGCTAAATTCTTCATTATTTTCAGTTGACATCGTATTTTTTTAAAAGTGATGATCCAGTAATTTTTAAAACAGGATCATTAAAGTGGAACAAAATTATC
>CAXBLH010000024.1:0-23324 GCA_963976315.1 uncultured Dyadobacter sp. | reverse complement strand
CCACGAACGGCAATGGCAGCAAAGGGTAGAGGCTTTCCATCCTGTGTTTTAATATTTCCCTTTATTCCTGACTGTGCAAAGCATGAAACTGAAAGAAGTAAACTTATTCCTAGTACTGAAATTTTTTTGAGGAACACCAATTGAGAATTGAAATATTGTTAGTAGTTGATTTTATTCCAAAGATGTGAAAATATTAATAATAGTTGCACCGTAACAGATCTTATAGTGACTGATTTTGTATCTAGACTTTTGTTATCAAAAAGACGAAACCCATAATTCGCTTGAAAATCGTTTTCAGGAAGGATTTGGCAGCCGATTGCAAAACTCAAAAAGTCATTATAAGGTCATATTATTCAGGGGCTCTTTAATAGTGTACTTATCAATTGATAACTTGTGACAAAAAAAGGAGGCTGTACCTAAAAAGTACAGCCTCTTGAATTTTTTTATTACTCTGCAACGGATTTACTTAATGTCCGCCAGTACTTTTGACTTCGTTAATCCCAATCGTCTGTACGGTTATATTCCGGTTGACGGCAGAGTGATTTTTGAACTCTTGAATTATTTCAAGTACATCATAATCAATGTTCATAGAGTTACTACCGTCGATAAGCACATTAGAGCCATCAGGAAGATGATCCAAGGTCGCACTAATGCTGCCCTTATTTAGGAATGTCACTTCTTCTGACAATACCAATTTGATAACTTCTCCTTCGCGCTGTTCTTCTTTGACATAATGGTAAGAATGCTTGAAGTTTTTTCTCAATATAAAATAAATCGCGACTACCATACCAATAGCAATACCTTTCAAAAGGTCCGTAGTTAGTATAGCGATTACTGTTACGATAAAGGGCAAGAATTGCTCTTTGCCAAGCTTAAACATGGACTTGTACAAGGAGAATTTAGACAGCTTGTAACCCACCATCAAAAGGATGGCTGCTAACGAAGCGAGTGGGATGTAGTTCAACAAAAACGGAATAAATGCCGCAGACACCAATAAAATGCTACCGTGGAAAATGGTAGACAATTTGCTTCGCCCCCCTGAGTCTACATTGGCAGAACTTCTAACGATCACTTGGGTAATAGGAAGCCCTCCAATTAACCCAGAGGTCATGTTACCAATACCTTGGGCTATCAATTCTCTATTGGTAGGAGTACTTCTTTTAAACGGATCTAGTTTATCGGTTGCTTCTACTGATAGTAAAGTTTCCAAACTAGCTACAATGGCCAGCGTAAATGCTACTGTGTATACGTCAGGATTAGATATTGCACTAAAATCGGGCGTTTTAAAGAAGCTTATAAACTCGCCAAAATTACTAGCTACCGGAAGCTGGACCAAGTGATCACCGCCTAGTGAAAGTCCTGGAGCAAATCCGTTGTAAATCAAATTGATTACAACCCCAATTAGTACCACAAATAATGCTCCTGGTAAAAAACGGAAAAGCTGTATTTTTTTCATAAATGGTCTGTCGAAAAGGATCAAAAGACCAAGAGAAAGCACTGAAATTATAATTGCTCCTGTACTGCTATATTTAACGGCATTGAATAGTTCCGTGAACGTATTTTGGCCATCCGCTTGTGAAAACGATTGATCACCCATAAAATCCGCATCGTAACCAAATGCATGAGGGATTTCTTTTAATATGAGCGTTATCCCTATAGCGGCTAGCATTCCCTTAATTACGGAGGAAGGGAAGTAGTACCCAATGATCCCAGCTTTGGCAAAACCAGCAACGATCTGAATAATACCTGCAAATACAAGGGCAAGTAAAAATGCTTCAAAGGTACCGAGGGTTTCAAGTGCCCCTAAAACGATTACTACTAAACCTGCTGCTGGCCCGGAAACCCCCAGTGAGGAACCACTTAAAAAACCGATTACAACACCTCCAATAACCCCAGCTATTATGCCGGAGAAAAGTAGATCGGTGCGGCCGGTTGAAGCTAGTGCTACCCCCAGACAGAGCGGTAAGGCAACCAGATATACCACCAAACCAGCCGGTAAGTCATATTTAAGATTGGAAAATATATTATTCTTAGATTTTGACATATACTATTAAAATTTTTCTATTTAAAATGTCTAATAATTAAATTTAGACGGCAACTTCATTGGCATTAAATCGGTATACCGGCTGTATTTGGGTGTTGTTTAATACCGATACGCCAAGGTCTTTCATAAGGCCATTTTTTAAATCATACACTATTCCGTGAAGTGCAAGTTTTTGATCCTTGGCCCAGGCATTTTGTACGATGGAGGTTTTTCCGAGGTTATTCACCTGCTCCATAATGTTAAGTTCTACCAAACGATTTGATCTTTCGGTTTCATCCACTATTGCGTCAAGTTCATTTTCGTATAGACGATATACATCCTTAATATGTCTTAACCAGTTGTCTATTAGCCCTACTTGGTTGTTACCCATGGCTGCTTTCACACCACCACATCCATAATGGCCTACTACCATAATATGTTTAACACCTAATACATTTACCGAGTAATCTATTACGCTCAATAGATTCATATCCGTATGAACGACCATATTGGCAATGTTGCGGTGGACGAAAATTTCACCTGGCTGTGTACCAGTTATTTGATTCGCTGGAACTCGGCTATCGGAACAACCAATCCATAAAAATTCTGGAGTTTGTGTTTCGGCAAGTGCTGTAAAATATTCGCTATTCAAATTGGTTTCTTCTTCAACCCAATTTTTGTTGTTTTCGAAAAGTTTTTGATATGAATTCATAACTAAATTTTATTTAATCTTGGCTGGAATTAATTTTGACAGTTTTTCATACGCTCACTTTCTTTCCTTAATTTTTTAGAAAAATTAGCGGGTAATCAATAAAAAATAAATGGAGTAATACCACGGCGGATTATATACCACCATCAGCTATTATAATATTTTTCAAAGCAATATTATAATCACTTGACTACGGCACAGGGCCGAAGGCAAAAGTGGTCATACAAAATTATTCGTGGTAAGGGGTATTAGATACGGAACTCTGGGGGGGGCGAGAACAGAATTTTATGTATCTGATTGGCATAGTTTGCATGATACGCAAAGGTGGCCTTGGGGGTCAATACTAAAAGCGAATGTATTAAACCGCTATGGTAGTTTGGGATGATCTTATAATCATCAATGTTTTTTTCAATTTCTCCAGTTTCATTCTCACAAGGCTCTGAGTCGCATATTACCGTAATTTTATTTTTTGAGAGCAATAAGCTATCTGCACCTGTAATTTTGCAGATGAAAATAAAAGTGAATAATATAACGATGAGTCTTTTCAATGGTTTACTAAAATTGCCTTTTCTTAACGAAATATTACTCGAAATAGTTTAAAAAATAACAGTTATTCTGAAATATAGAATTGGTGACAAAGCAAAAAAGGTTGCTAAATAGCAACCTTTTAATTTAGGGTCTCCAGCCCTTTTCGTGTTTTTCTAACCAACGGCCAACTAAAAATGCGGCTGTTAGCAGTACTATATAAAATGCGATCGTTGTAATATCCGTGTTCATGTTCTAAGTGTTATCTTGATCAATGAGTACAAATTTAGAGAAAAATCCTTTACAGATGTCTACAGATTAAAAAAAATTAAAGAACCCCTTTGGTTGAAGGTAATACATCCAAGGCCTTTAAGTCCCTTTTGACAGCCATTTTAATGGCTTTGGCAAATGCCTTGAAGATAGATTCAATTTTATGGTGTTCGTTTTGGCCTTCCACTTTGATGTTCAAATTGGACAAGGAGGTATCCGAAAACGATTTGAAAAAGTGATGGAACATTTCCGTGGGCATTTCGCCAATTCTTTCACGTTTAAACTCTGCCTCCCATACCATCCAAGGACGGCCAGAAAAGTCAATAGCTACCTGTGCCAGTGCTTCATCCATTGGAAGTAGATACCCGTATCTACTTATTCCTCTTTTATCTCCTAATGCTTTTCGATATGCTTCGCCCAGAGCAAGTGCAGTATCTTCAATGGTGTGATGCTCGTCAATATGTAAGTCTCCATTTACCTTAATGGTTAAATCAGCTCCGGAATGGCGGGCAAGCTGGTCCAGCATATGATCAAAAAAACCTAATCCTGTTTCAATTTCAGAAATTCCACTACCGTCCAAATTAAGTTTGATGGTAATGTCGGTTTCTTTGGTGGTTCTTTGTACCTCTGCTGTGCGAGCTGGTAATTTCAAATGCTCGAATATAGCATCCCAGTCATTAGAGATAAAGGTGATTTTGGGTATTAATTCATCAGATTTCGTTTGGATGGTATCCGGGTCTGCTATATATATAGATTTAGAGCCAAGGTTTTGTGCCAATTGGATATCTGTTAACCGATCTCCAATGACATAACTATTCGCTAAGTCGTAATCTGCCGAAAGGTATTCCGTAAGTAGGCCCGTTCCTGGTTTACGAGTAGGTAAGTTTTCGTGCGGAAAACTTCTATCAATATGGATTTTTTTAAAATGTATATTTTCCCCTTTCAATATAGTAAGCATTTTCTCTTGGGCAGGCCAAAAGGTATCTTCTGGAAAGGAGGTGGTGCCCAGTCCGTCTTGATTGGTAACCATTACTAGTTCATAATCAGTTTCTTCTGAAATTTTTCGAAGATTTGATAATACTTTTGGTAAAAATTCTAATTTCTCAAGAGAGTCCACTTGGAAATCAGTGGGTGGTTCAATTATAATCGTACCATCGCGATCAATAAATAACACTTTCTTCATTTAACAGTAATATTGATATATTTATGAGTCAAGACCATTGCATTTCTTATTTTTGCCCAAATTTCGTAAACTAAGTTGGATAGAAAAGCGATTGGCCAATTAAATCCAGTAAAATTGGTAATTATTAACCCTTATTTGCATTAAATAGGTTCTTAATAAACCCATTTAAGTATAATTAAATATATGTTCACAGGTATAGTAGAAGCAACAGGAGAAGTAATAGGGATTAATAATGAAGGTACCAATCGGACCTTCACCATTTCTTCGGAGTTGGCCAAAGAGTTAAAAATTGACCAAAGTGTGAGTCATAATGGAGTATGTTTAACAGTAGTTTCATGTGATAGTAATACCTATCGCGTTACAGCGGTGGAGGAGACCTTGCTCAAAACGAATATGCGTTTTCTGGAAATAGGTAACAAGCTAAACTTGGAACGTTGTATGCCGGCCAATGGACGCTTTGATGGTCATATCGTTCAAGGTCATGTGGATCAGACAGGAACTTGTGTGGGGATTTCTGAACGAGATGGCAGCTGGCTTTTTGATTTTGAGTATAGCAGTCAGTTGGGTAATATTACCGTTGAAAAAGGTTCAATTTGTATCAATGGTGTCAGCCTTACCGTATTTAATTCCGGTGAAGGCCTGTTTAGAGTTACTATCATTCCATATACCTTTGAGCATACCAATTTCTTCCAATTAGAAATCGGTAGTATTGTAAACCTGGAGTTTGATATACTAGGAAAGTATATGCAGCGAATTTTGAAGGGCTATGGAGCTTAGTAGGTGAAACCTTGCCACGGTATATTTTGATTGCTAACATTTCATTCGGCTGATAGCGAGTATTAATTGGCTAACTTGTAGTGGTTTGAATACGCAAAGCGCAACGCAGTGCAAAAGAAATCATGAAAAGGTTTATTGAGTAAATACATTTTTAAGTTTATTTTTACAGATTATATTTTTGAATCGCATTTCATGACCAAAATAAGCACCCAATCACGTTCAGATCTTTTTACACACATTGGCATTATTGTTGCTTTAATGTTAGTGTTTTTCTTAGGATTCTTTTTTATATATCTACCATTTACTACAAATCATGGCCAGTCGATTACTGTCCCGGATTTGAAGAATAAAAACATTAACCAGTTAGAAGACTTTTTGGGAGATAAAGACCTAAACTATGAGGTGAGCGATTGTACATTTGTTGCAAATGTTGCTCCCTTAACCGTATTATCGCAATATCCTGCTCCTGGCTCTAAGGTGAAAGAAGGACGCAAGATTTATGTTACGGTTGTGTCCAGTACGGCTCCATTGATCAAAATGCCGAAGTTAACGGATATGACCCATCAAAGTGCTCAAATGGCCTTGCGCAGTGCGGGCTTAAATGAAGGTACTATTACTTACGAACCGGACATGGCTCAAAATGCAGTTTTACGGCAATCGTACAATGGACATGAAATTCTTCCCGGACAGCCGATCGCAAAGGGATCCAAAATAGACCTAGTATTAGGCGAAGGCTTGGGTACTGCTCAGTTTAATGCACCCTCTGTTATTGATATGCCTTTCGACGAAGCAGAGTTTGCTATTGTGGGTGCCGGCCTAAAAGTAGGCCAGGTCATGGAGAAAAGTCCCCAAGAAGGGCAGGCTAATGGTATCGTAGTCAAGCAAAATCCAGAAGGAGGAACTAAAGTAAGAATAGGAGATGTAATTGATCTTTGGGTAACACCGCAGGGTTCAGAAACGGAAACAAATGAGCAACCACAGGGACTGCAATTTTAGAATAAATTTAGGGGTATTGCTGGTTTTAATTGCTTGTAGTGTAACCACTTTTGCACAGATCGAAGTGGTGCCTTGTAAAATAAATTCAGAACCCGCTACTCCACCTATCAATACGCAAAGGGTAATGGCCACTTTGAATTTGCCATTTTTTGATGATTTTTCTACCACGCCTACGCATACTCCAGACACCACCTTTTGGATGCCTAATAGTGGGGTATATATTAATAATACGCTTACCAAGGCGCAGCCATCTATTAATGTGGCCACTTTTGATGGGTTAAATGGAGAAGGGTATCCTTATAAATTTGGGTTTAAAAACTATCAGTGATTCTGTCTATCTGAGTTTTTATTGGCAAAGTGGAGTGCTTATTGAAAAGCCAGATTCTAGCGATTACATTCAAGTGGAGTTTCTTGCTGCTGATCAAAAATGGGAAGTGGTTTGGAAGCAAAATGGTTATTTAACAGATTCGGCTTTTCATCGGGTATTTTTAAGATTGGATCAATCAAAGTGGTTTCATAATAACTTTCAGTTTCGGTTCCGCTCTTACGGTCGTAGTTCTGGTGCCTATGATATGTGGCATATCGATTATGTTTATCTTAACCAAAATAGAACTTCTAAGGATATTTATATACGGGACTTAGCGGTTACTCAGCCTTTGACACCATTACTTAAGGAATATACCGCAATGCCGCTTCAGCATTATAAAGTAGATCCTAGTCGTTTTACTTCAACTGCATTAATGGCTAGAGTGACTAATCAGTATAATAACGAAAACAGAACTTCCTTTGAGCTAACCATCATGGATGATTATTCGGGGACTAGCTATCCAGGTGGGCGTGAAGGTTCCACATTTATAGGTTCTCTGGCCACGTTACAAAAGTCCGTAAATTTAAAGGCTTTTGTGTTTGGGAATACTTTGGATAGCGCCAGACTGCGTACAAAGTTCCATATGCTTACTTCCGATAACCAAAATCCCAGTATACCCACTATTGATTTGACAAGAAATGATACCATAAGTTCGGTTACACACTTTACCGATTTTTATGCTTATGATGATGGTACTGCGGAATACGGCGTACAAATTAATCAGAAATTGGGGAGAGTGGCTATACAGTACGTGGTTACTAAACCGGATACAATAGGAGGTGTAAGAATGTCCGTTATTCCTTTTAATAAAGATATATCCGGTCAGTCATTTACGTTACAGGTTTGGAATAATAAGAATGGAAAACCAGATCAAATTATTGCACAAAACGCATTTGCCTCACGGTACGTGGCAGACAGGACGAAGCTCATTGAGTTTAGGTTAACGAAACCGGTTGTTGTAACAGATACCTTTTATGTAGGCTGGCTTCAGGTTAACGAACAACCCCTTACGGTTGGCTATGATCTCAACTCGGAATATGGTTCCCACAAAGCCTTTTATAATTTGGGGAATGAATGGGTGAATTCTACGGACCTGCGCGGTAGTGTAATGATTCGGCCTTTTATCGCCAAGCAAGGTGTTGGTATAGTAACCGGTGCCGAAAAGGTAGAAGAACCCCTTCTTTTTTATCCCAACCCTACCTCTGGCATTATTCGTTGGGAGGTAAGTAATATTGAGCTTTTGGAAGTAGCCAATGGTTCAGGGCAACTAGTTAAACGTATTAAAATAAATAAAGGACAGCAATATTGTGATTTGCGTGAACTTTCTGCCGGGATTTATTTTTTAAGAAGTTACATCAAAGGGGAATGGTATAGTCAGAAAATTTTTAAAATCGATTAGTGCAATCTTAACCAATATTAATATGGACATAACAGTAGCAGAACTAAAAGAGAGACTCGATAACGGTGAAAAATTACATTTTTATGATGTACGCGAAGAGCATGAATATGAGGAAGATAATTTAGGAGCTGTACTTATCCCACTGGGTGAATTAGCGGATCATATAGAAGAATTGTCAGATTTAAAAGGAGAAGAGTTAATTATCCACTGCCGATCTGGAGCAAGAAGTGGCAAGGCAGCTAATTTTCTGACTTCTCAGGGCTTTTCAAATGTTAGAAACGTGATTGGAGGAATCTTAGCCTATCGCGATTTGGAACTGTCCGAATAGTGAAATTGATATATTCCCGAGTGTATACTCGGGAATATAATTAGCCTTCCATCGTGATAGTTGCTTTATTACATACGCCGCCAATAGGAGGATTGAATTTTGAAATTCGTACTGTTACTTTTTCTATATTCGGATATTTATCTCGAATCCTGAGTATTACTTGATGAGCGATATGCTCCAGAAGCCTGGCTGGCTCCTGCATTACCTTCACAGCAACTTCATAAATTGTTTCATAGTTAACTGTTTCGCTGAGTTTATCTTGTTGAGCAGCTTCCAAGAAATTGGTATGAATACTGATATCAAGAGCGTATTTATTACCTATTTTTTGTTCCTCGGGATAGTAGCCATGGTAGGCAAAAAATTCTAACCCCTCTAATGTAATTGTTCCCAAAGTTGTTATTTTGACCTAGCTGCACCAAGCACGACTAGTTTTTTAAATTAAATTTGATCAAAGAATGAACCTCCACCAGTTTCTTTGGATGAAATACTTTCTTGGCTTTTAGCTGATTTGTTTGGTGACTGGGTGTTTTCTCTGGCTTGTTCAGCGGTATTGTGCATAGCTCTTAGCGCTTCATGAGCTTCCTCCACAGCCGATAATTTTTCTTCTACCAATTCCGTTTCCTTTTCCTGAGGTGTAGCAATTATATTGTCCTCTTCTTCTTCTTGAATTATTTGACTTTGAATGATAGTGGTAGGTTCCAATTCCAAGATATCAGTAAAATCTTCATCGCTTGCATCTAGGGTGAATTCGTCAACTACAGAGTCGTCGATTTCTAAGATGGTCACCTCTATTTCTTTGTTCTCAGCTTTTTTAGGAATAACGATTTCGGCTACATGGCTTTTAATTTCATCCATTTTATTCAATACGGACTCTTTATCGTACTTCTGCTCAAATCGTTCTACGGTATCAATAGTACTGTTGGCTAAGGAAGAAAGCTGTACAATGAGGTTGTCTCTGAAATTTTCGATGGCACGGAAATCTCTTTCTTGATTTTTGATTTCCAGAGCAAAAGCTTCTTTGAGTCCAGCTAGCCTCATTTCGGTATCTTCAATTACTTTCCCCGTTCGGCTTTCTGCCTCTGCAAGCATTTCTTCAGATTGCTTCAAAGAGTCAGCTATCGTTTGGGCAGCAGTTTCAATTGCTTCTTTTTCGATTTGTTGCCCCGTTATTTCTGCTGTTTTTAAGGTTCTAAAAAGAGATGATTCTATATCTTTCAGTTTAGCTAATTCCTTTTCCGTATATTCTAATTGGGATCTAAGTTGATTATTCTCACTAGTATATCTTTCCCATTCTTGCGATAACGAATTTAAAAAGGCATCAACCGCTTCCGGGTCATATCCTCTAAATATTTTCTCAAATGTGTGTTTTCTAATATCTATGGCCGATATTTTCATGACGAATCTATTACTTATATAATGAGTTTTATTTCAATTGTGTAAGATAAAGATATATCAAACATATTTCAAACAAAATACTGACAATACCATTTTAAAAGTAAATTAAGGTTTTAGCTCCCAAACGGAAATCATGCGGTCGTCGCTACATGAAATTAATTGGTTTTCATAGCTACTCCAAAGTAATTTATTGACTGAAGTACCATGACCGGCGTGTCTACCACGATCAATGATTTTTAATAACTTAAAAGTCTTTGCACTCCAAATTTTTATGGATTTGTCGAGACTTGCGGTGGCAAAAAAATCACCACAGGGACTAAATTTAATATGGTTAATGGCATACATATGAGCTGGGATATTTTCAACAATGGTATATTGATTTAATGTATCCCAAATTTTTAGATGAGCATCCCGGCCCGCTGATAATAGGTATTTGCCATCTGGAGAATAACTCACTGAAAACACGGAGTTCGTATGTTCTTTTAGCGTACGTTCTAAGCTAAAATCAGTTAAATTGAAAATGTGTATCTGATGCTCGCTATCACCCACCGCAAATTCGTTTTTTTGAGGACTAATAGCGATACAACGTATATTTTTGCTGCTTACCTTAATATGCTTTTGTACCGAAAATGTGGCTATGTCTATGATGGTAAGAACGCCATCTCCTGCAGCAATAATTGCTTTGGAATTTACAATTTGAATATCAAAAATAGCAGAAGCAGTGATTTTTGAATTGTGAAGAACCGCCTTTGTTTCCGTATCTATCACCTGAATACCTTCATAATTTTGGCCAATCCACAGCTGATTTCTTTCGGGGTCATGGCAAAGCGCATAAACCGAAGTGCCGGCCTTTGCGAGTAATTTGCCCATATCTGGCTTGCTTAGATCCCATTCAATGATATAGCCATCACCTCCTGCGGAATAAAATTCAGACCCATTATTTTTCGAAATTATTGTGTAAATACTATCACGGTGACCAGAAAAAGTATCTATTTTGTGAATATTCATAATATTGTTCTTTCACTGAAAGAATCTTAAACGTTTTAAATATGCCTCTCGTTCATTCGGAAAAAATTGAAGAGAAAGTTACGATATATCTTTGGCAGTTGGTAGAAAGTGAGACTGAACTCAAGTCCCTGCTATCCTGTAAATATAATACGGAAGATTTACAGACTATCAGCCACCCTCAAAAAATAAGGGAATGGCTAGCAAGCCGATTGTTGATTAAAACGATGGTAGAAGCTTCGGGCTTGGTATATTATGGCACCCATAGAGATGAAAACGGCAAAGTGTTTTTGATAAATCATACACATCCTATTTCCATATCGCATACCCACGACTATGTAGCAGCAGTAATCAGTGAGGCGAGTCCGTGTGGAATAGATATGGAAAAGATGGATCCAAAGTTAACTAGGGTTGCTAACAAATTTTTGTCCAGTGGGGAGTTGGAGTCTGCCTCGGATGATATTAAAAAGCTATGTATTTATTGGTGCTCAAAAGAGGCACTTTATAAGCTACATGGCAGAAAAAAGGTGAGTTTTAGGGAAGACATTGTAATTTCAGAGGTAGTAGCATCTTCTAAAAAAGTAAGTGGGGTTTTAAAGGAAGGGCCTGTAATTATAAAATCGCCAATCCATATTCGATGGGTTGGCGATTATTGCGTAGCGATATCAGTTTGATAGCTTATTTTTCCAAAGTTAAACGTAGCAGGTCCTCAATCTCTTTCATCTTTTCTAACTCCCCTGTTTTTTCGTAGGATAGTAAGAGGTTTCGTAACACCCGTTGGATGATTTCTATATTTGTACAGGGTTGATAAAAAGCTTCTTTTGGTTTAATATTAAGTTGGGCAATGTAATGGTCAATATCGGTCTTTGAAAAAATAATTCCACGACTAAACACATTAATGTAAAATTGGGCGGAATCTTCTTTCAGTGTCAGTACAAACAGGTTCGGAAGGTTAACGCCGTAAATTGGTAAATTTAACTTTCTAGCGATTAGCAGGTAAATGACACATAAAGTGATTGGATTTCCTTTTTTGCTATCCAAAACGATATTAATCATTGAATTGGATGGCGAGTGGAAATTTTTGGTGTTTGCCGAAAAGTTAAGTGAGCCAAAGAAAATGCTATTTATTCTTTTTATCTGTTCAACAGCGTTCATTTCGTCTTGAAACTGAGCCCAAATATTATAATACAGCTGGTCTATAGTGCTTGATAGCTCTTCCATCGTGAGATCGGGATATAGATACGTAGACACCACCCACATTCCTTCCAGTAAATCGAGTCCTCCTCCATTTTTCCATGACTGTAAACGCTCTTTCATGATCGACAACTGCAATTCATGAATTAGTTCTTCAATTCGTTTTTGAATCGTGGGATTGAAGCTATTTTCCCATTCCGACTCTAGGTAAGGAATAATGCTTCCTCCCAACGAAAGAATTCTCCCTTCCACATGCTGGCTTACTTCATAATCGTCGTCATCAAGTAATGATACTAGCGCTTTTATTTCATTTTTGTTCATAATCCCACAATTCTTCATTTGCTAACAATCCGATAAATAAAAACATTTTTTTTTAATGGACGTCATTATTTTCTACTTTTGCCACGAAAAAATAAACGAATTCACACCATATTTATTAAGTCTTGTAAATAGTTTAGGGTTATTAAGAATAAACAGCATGATGGCTGTGTTCTTCTATTTTATCATATTTATTTCCTCATTATAAAGTCAAAAAATGAAAATATTAGTAACTGGCGGAGCAGGATTCATTGGTTCACATACCGTAGTTGAATTGTATAATGCTGGATTTCAACCTGTAATTCTTGACAACCTTTACAATTCTAACCGAAATGTGTTGAATGGAATCAAAGAAATTATCGGTCAAGATGTCCCATTTTATGAGAACGACTGTAATGATATTGAAAATTTAAGAATTATATTTCAAAAAGAGAAATTCGATGGGGTGATTCATTTTGCAGCTTATAAGGCAGTAGGAGAGTCGGTGGAACAGCCACTTAAATATTATGAAAACAACATCGTATCGTTGCTCAACTTGCTGAAAGTGATGGAGGAACATCAGGTGAATAAATTCGTATTTTCTTCCTCTTGTACTGTTTATGGACAGCCTGAGCAGCTACCTGTAACGGAAGCAACTCCACGTTTACCAGCCACTTCTCCTTATGGTAATACCAAGGCTATTGCCGAAGATATTATCCGAGATTATATCTTTTCAGAACCGTCGATGAAAGCAATTTGTCTACGCTATTTTAATCCAATTGGAGCCCATGAAACGGCACTTATTGGAGAGTTACCCAATGGTGTTCCCAGTAATTTAGTGCCATTTATTACCCAAACAGCAGCAGGTTTAAGGAAATCATTAACCGTATTTGGTGATGATTATGATACAGAAGATGGGACTTGTGTTCGGGATTTTATTCACGTGGTTGATTTGGCAAAAGCCCATTTGAAAGCATTGGTACTTTTGGAAGAACAGTCTGATGCTAATTACTATAATGTTTTTAATGTTGGAACAGGGGAGGGATACACGGTACTCAATCTTATCAAAACCTTTGAGAAAGTAAACAATATTAAGTTAAATTATAGTATCGGTCCACGCAGGGCTGGGGATGTTGAAAAAATATTTGCACAGGCGGATAAAGTGAACCAGGTGATGAAATGGAAGGCTGAAAAAACCTTGGAGGAGTCTCTTCGTGATGCTTGGAACTGGCAACTAAAATTATCTTAAAGAAGCACATGAAAAAAATACTTATAACAGGGGGAGCCGGTTTTATTGGTTCTCACGTGGTACGACAGTTTGTTACCAACCATCCAGAATACCATATTTTCAACCTAGATGCACTCACTTATGCAGGTAACCTTGAAAATTTAAGAGATATAGAAACCGCTCAGAATTATACTTTCGTAAAGGGAGATATAGTGGATGCAGGGTTTATAGATAATTTGTTTTTGGAAAATGACTTTCATGGTGTGGTGCATTTAGCAGCCGAAAGTCATGTAGATAGATCGATATCCGATCCTATGTCTTTTGTAATGACGAACGTCGTTGGTACTGTGAATCTTTTGAATGCTGCTAAAAAAGCGTGGCATGGACATATGGATGGGCGCCGGTTTTATCATGTTTCCACGGATGAAGTTTATGGGGAATTACATGATCCAGGTACTTTCTTTTTGGAAACTACTTCCTATGACCCGCGATCACCCTATTCTGCTTCAAAAGCATCTTCGGACCATTTTGTAAGAGCCTATCATAATACTTACAAACTACCTGTTGTAATATCCAATTGTTCTAATAACTACGGACCCAATCACTTTCCCGAGAAATTGATTCCTTTGATGATCCATAATATTATGAATGATAAACCACTTCCCATTTACGGAAAGGGTGAAAATATTAGAGATTGGTTGTTTGTGAAAGACCATGCCACAGCGATTGACGTGATATATCATGCTGGTAAAAATGGCGATACTTATAATATTGGAGGTCATAACGAATGGACTAATATTGATCTGGTTATGCTGCTTTGTAACCTGATGGATAAAAAATTGGGTAGAGAAGAGGGAGAGTCGGCCAAACTAATCACTTATGTAACTGATCGTGCAGGCCATGATTTGAGATATGCGATCGATGCTACCAAGTTATCTGAGGAGCTAGGATGGAAGCCCTCGTTGCAATTTGCAGAGGGTTTGGAATTAACTGTTGATTGGTACCTTACTAATAAAGAATGGTTGTCAAACGTTACTTCGGGGGAATATAAGAAGTATTATGATGAAATGTATGATAATCGATAGTAGGATTAGATTGTAGGTTTTAAAGTTTATCGAACCTATGTTTACTTTTACGCTTTATTTTAAATCTTAAAGTTTTAGTTATGAAAGGTATTATTTTGGCTGGAGGGTCCGGCACACGGTTACATCCACTTACCTTGGCAGTGAGTAAGCAACTTATGCCAGTTTATGATAAGCCGATGATCTATTACCCACTCTCTATCTTAATGCTGGCAGGTATCAAAGAGGTGCTAATTATATCCACCCCCCATGATTTACCTCATTTCGAAAAGCTTTTAGGTGATGGTAGTCGGATAGGATGTAAATTTGAATATGCGGTTCAGCCAAGTCCTGACGGGCTAGCTCAGGCCTTTATTATTGGTGAAGAGTTTATTGGAAACGAAAAAGTAGCCTTAATTCTTGGTGATAATATTTTTTACGGTGCTGGGTTGTCAAAAGTTTTACAGTCGAATAATGATCCTGATGGAGGGGTTATTTTCGCCTACCAAGTACATGACCCTGAACGATATGGGGTGGTGGCGTTTGACAAAGAGAACAATGCTATTTCTATTGAAGAAAAGCCGACGGAACCAAAGTCTAATTTTGCCGTACCTGGCCTTTATTTTTATGACAATGATGTGGTAGAAGTTGCAAAAAGTATTAAACCATCGCCACGTGGGGAACTGGAAATTACTGATATCAACCGCGTTTATCTTGAACGAGGAAAATTAAAAGTAGGGGTACTAAACCGTGGAACTGCTTGGTTGGATACGGGCACTTTTCAATCACTCATGCAAGCAGGACAGTTTGTACAAGTAATTGAAGAACGTCAGGGATTGAAAGTAGGTTGTATCGAAGAAATAGCATACCGAATGGGCTTTATTAATGCAGATCAGCTGCGTGAAATTGCCAAGCCCTTGGTAAAAAGTGGTTATGGTACTTATCTTGAGAGAGTCATAAACAACGGATAATTTAAGCTAAATTTCAGTTCCAACTATCTTAAATGACATTTACATCCAAGGAAATAGAAGATTATTGCGAAAGGAATTCTGATTCAGAAAACGAACTTCTTGCCGGACTAAATCGAAATACGCATGCTAAGGTATTAAACCCACGTATGCTTTCAGGCCATTTACAAGGCCGCTTATTGGCAACATTTTCCAAAATGATTAAGCCAAATCGTATTTTGGAAATTGGTACCTATACTGGTTATTCTGCGATTTGTTTGGCAGAAGGTCTATCAAAAGATGGCCATCTGATTACCATTGATAAAAATGAGGAGTTAGAGACCATGGCAAGAGCGTATTTTCAAAAATCAGAATATGCCTCTCAAATAGAGTATATTATCGGGAATGCAATGAAGGTTATCGATACAGTAGGGGATAATTTTGATATTATTTTTATTGATGCCGATAAGTCAAATTATTTGAATTATTACGAAAAAACGTTGCCTCTATTAAAGGTTGGAGGATATATCATCGCAGATAATGTGCTGTGGAGCGGTAAAGTGGTATCCGATTTGATGAAAATAGACAAAGACACGCAGGCAATCCTCGATTTTAATCGAACAGTTACTTCGGATCAACGGGTAAGTAATTTATTACTGCCTATCAGAGACGGACTAATGATTGTACAAAAGCTGTGATTCTCAATATATTAATATTTGCACTTCTTTAATAAAAGCATGAAGACTCATTCAATTTTTTGTTTATTATTTTTTGCACTTTTTTTAAGTGGTAATGTATATGCACAGTCTATTCCTAATGTACCTTCCAGTTTAAGTTTCGGAGGTATTGAAGTGAAATTTGATAGAGGCGCTCAAAAAATTATTGAAGAAGATATCAATAGTTTAATGTCCAACAAGAAGTTTTGGGAGGAAAAAATGGAACGTGCTATTTTATTCTTTCCAATAGTTGAAAGTATTTTGATGGACGAAGAAGTTCCTATCGATTTTAAATATCTTGCCGTTCAGGAAAGTTCTTTCAAGTCCGATGTTGTATCTAGTTCAAAAGCAGTAGGTTATTGGCAGTTAAAAGCAGAAACAGCTATTGAGTTAAATCTACGGGTGGACGATCAGGTGGATGAACGTAAAAATATTGTTTCGTCTACTTACGGTGCCGCTTGGTATCTCAAAAAAAATAATCTTCAGTTTAAAAACTGGGTATCAACTCTTTTTTCCTATTATTTAGGAGCAGGTGGTGTGAAAAAAGTAGTGCCAGCCGGCTGGGTTAACGCCAGAGAAATTAGTCTTACAAGTAAAACCGATCGCTATGTACTCCGGTTTTTTGCGCATAAGATAGCACTTGAAGCCGGGATTGAAAGTTTTAGATCCCAAAGTGATATTGTACTGTTTCAGACTGTATACGGCAAAGGGTTAACATTTAGAGAAATAGCGCAAAGTTTAAACGTCGACGTTAATTTGTTGTCGGAATACAATCGTTGGTTTCAAGGGGATCGAGTACCTAATGATCGGGAGTACTTTATAATTGTTCCTGCTAACAAGAATCAAGTGGCAGAAGTACGGTCAAAACTTGCCCTTCCTCCACAAATTACCGCTTCTGTGCCGGCGTATGAACCAAGTGGCTATCCCATTTTAAAAAAATCCAATGTTTCGTCTACTACCAAAAATGGCTATAATTTTTATGAAATGAATGGGATGCCAGGGATTGAAGCAAAACCAGGAGATAAAGTAAAGACGATTGCAAAAGCGGGTAAGGTAAGTGTATCATCATTCATGAAGAATAATGATATGCAGCGCGATATGCCCGTTATACCTGGTAATGTCTATTATTTAGTTAAGAAGAAAAAACGAGCGGATACGCCTTTTCATGTAGCTCATCCAGGCGATACTTGGCAAAGTGTTTCTCAGGATTACGGTATTCGATTAGTTAACTTATTGAAATACAACCGGACTATCAGCAGAAATTTCCCCATTGAAACTGGACAAAAATTGTGGCTTACCAAGAAAAGGCCTCGTAAGCAACCTATTGAGATCGTACCACCTACATTGATGATTCCGGAAAATAACAAGACGGAACAACTGGCCAATAACAAGGAAGTGATGAATCAAAATGAATCATCGGCCAATGATATTCCATCGTCGCCATCAGGTAGGGTTAAGTATTCGCCAATTCTTGTGGATAAAAGTGCGGTAGAAACTGTAAAAGACATATCGGTAGAAAACAAGCCAGTAACGGAGAAGACTGCACCAGAAATTACGAAAAGTGAAAACATTTATACTAAACCCACCGCTAGCAACGATGACCGTGTAGTTATAATCAAGGGAGGTGATGCAGAAATTAGTAAGCAGCCTACTACTAATGCGGACCAAACTGAAACCGGTGACAATTTGTTTTTTGAGTCCGAAGTTGCTAAAAAAACGCCGGTAAGAAAGTCTAATACTTCCAATGGCACTCATATAGTAGTAAATGGTGATACTTATTTTAGTATAGCCCGGAATTACAATATTTCTGTCCGTGAACTACTAGCGCTTAATAACCGTACAGTGGATACAGGCCTGCAAGCCGGAGAAGCGTTGAATATCAGGATCGGTAAAGAGATAGAAGTAAAGGAGCAACCCGCCAAAGTGCTGCCTAAGCCTGTTGAAAAATGGGTTGAAAAGCCAGAACCCCAAAAATCACCGGAGAAAACTAGATCAAATATATTTCATCAAGTGGAATCGGGTCAAACCTATTTTAGTATTTCTAAATTGTATAATTTGTCGGTTGATGAGCTTTTACGGCTCAATGCTCTAAGTGTGAATGATAAATTATATGTTGGTCAAAAACTTTTGGTAGAAAAAATGGAGGGTACGCCCGTAGCTCCAAAGGCGCCCACTCGCGATGCTACAACCCATAAGGTTTCCAAAGGTGAAACACTTTATAGTATTTCACAAATGCATCATGTATCTGTAGATGCTATTAAGAAAGCCAATAATATGAATAGTAATACCGTCGTGCTCGGGGAAGAATTAAAAATACCACAACAGAAATAGAAAATGATATTAATAGAAAACACATGCATCAGTGATGATATAGAAGATCAACTTTTTGTATGTGATCTTGAAAAGTGTAAAGGGGCGTGCTGTGTCGAAGGGGATTCTGGTGCTCCCTTAGAAGAGGAAGAGCTGGCCATATTGGATGAAATATATGTTCATGTGGAACCTTACCTTACGGAAGCAGGTAAAAATGTAATTGCTAAGGAAGGAACCTATACCAAAGACTGGGATGGAGATTACGTGACACCTATTATTAATGGGAAAGAATGTGCTTATGCCATTTATGATCAAAAGGGAATTTTGAAATGTGGTATTGAACAAGCCTATTTGGACGGTAAAACCTCCTATAAAAAGCCGATTTCATGTCATTTATATCCTATTAGAGTTACCAAGTATGATCAGTATCATGCACTTAATTACGACCGTTGGAGTATCTGCAGCCCAGCATGCAGTTTGGGTCAGGAATTAGGTGTTCCAGTCTATCAATTTTTGAAAGCTCCCTTGATTCGAGCCTATGGTGAAGATTGGTACCGGCAACTAGCACAAGAAATTGATGAGCGAAAGGAAGCAAAAAAGTAGAAAGTCAAATGATTTTTTTACGGATGTTTATGAGGTGGTCAAACTTATTCCAAAAGGTCGAGTAACCTCGTATGGAGCAATCGCGGCCTATTTGGGGTCAAAACAGGGGGCTAGAATGGTTGGTTGGGCTATGGGCCATAGCCACGGCTTAGCGGATATTCCAGCTCATCGAGTTTTGAATAGAAATGGCGTTCTTAGTGGTAAATTGCAGTTTAGTACACCCAATTTGATGCAGGAACTTTTAGAGGCCGAAGGGGTAGCCATTAAAAACGACAAGGTTTTGGATTTTGAGAATACTTTTTGGGATCCCACTTTAGAGCTATAAAAAAAGCCAAACTCTCTGAATTAGACAGGGAGTTTGGCTTTTTTTATAGCCGTTACTTATATCTTATTCTTTCCTCGGCTTTCATTGGCAATTTTTTGGATCATTGGCAGCTTATCAGCGGGTATCAGCGTTTTGTAGTCCCAAAATGCCGAAACACATACTATTTTCCATTTACCTTCGATCTTTTCCATTAAACGAACCTCTTTACTATGGTGAAAGTTTTTCTCGTCTTGATCACTATTAAATTGGTCCCAAGTTAAATAAGCAACATTGTCGCCATAGAACTTATATTTCATATTTTTTCTTTCAACAATAGGGTGGCTGGATAGGGGCTCAGGATTGTCTTCGATGTATTTGCCAATTTGTTTATTAATATCTTCCCAACCAACGTTAGAGTCAAACGTACCATCGTTATTGCTCCATGCCTGAAAGGCATAATCTGTTTGTGCGTAGTTGGCTTTCCATGCCTCGTAGTCTCTTCCAAAGAACGATTCAGTTTCATTTTCAATTACTGTTCTAATGGCCAGCTTTTCTTTTTCTGAATTAGCTTCATTAGATTCTATGTCGTGGCTGTTGTTATTACCACAGGACATAAACAAAAATAGGGATGTGAAAATTAATGCAAATGTTTTCATTTTAATTTTTGGTTTAGTTAGTAAGGAATACAATTTGAAAACTAATTATGCCATTTGATTCAAGTTGAGGGTAGGGCATGTCACATTGCCGTAATATTGAAAGTAAGTTAAGATATTTCTATAACTTAACAAATATTAATTTGACTATTTTGAAGATATTAAAATGCGAATTGCATTAATCCCTAACTAGGATTTTGTGGTATTTCTTATTTGGAAAGTTGGATAAAAACCCAGTTCGGCATTTATATAAAGTATTGTCCTAATAGTAAACTTCACGCATACTGAAGTACTTACTTAACAGAGGTTGCTCATGCTGATAATGGAATGGATAATAATTGGTCTACTCAAATGATATAAAAGTATCAGAAGACACAATGGCGGATAAACTCATTTAAACTCGATGAAAGATATAAAGGCCTTATTGGTAATTGATATGCAGAAAGGATCTTTTACCTCCAAAACACCCAGATTCGACGAACACGGAGTTGTTGGGCGTATAAATCAGCTTTCAACCTTATTTCGAACATTAGGTTATCCTGTAATATATATTCAGCATGATGGAACTGGCACAGGTCAATTCGAAAAAAATGCTGCTGATTGGGAAAATTTGGACGCTTTAACAGTGGCATCTACGGATATTAGAATTGACAAATATGCGAATGATGTGTTTTATAAATCGGAACTTCTTGAAAAACTAATTAAACAGAAGGTAACCGAACTGGTAATAACCGGATGTGCAACGGATTTTTGTGTTGAATCAACGATTCAGTCAGCGTTAACGAAGGATTATCATATTACCGTCGTAAAAGACGGGCATACCACAGGAGAGCGACCACATTTGTCCGCGCAACAGGTGATTGAGCATTATAATTGGGTTTGGCAAAATATGATACCGACTCAGGGGCATATTAAAGTAGAGACGACTCAAAATATAATATTAACCTTAAAAAAGGAACCCTAAATAGTCCTTTTTAACGAAGGGGTATGGATTACTTTTACATTCAAATATTCTTTTTCGAGCATAAAAAATCAAATTTCGGCTCAGGAAAAGCAGTTTTACGTTACTTCCTGAGCCAATAATTTAGTATTTATTACAACTTGGTATAGGCCATAGAATTGTCCTTATTTCCTTTTAAAATCCATAAGCCAATAAAAGTCAGCAGGCCATTAAGAAGGAGTCTTTCGAAACCAAACTTATAGCCATTAAATAGCTCAACCGAATACATATTTATGAAATAGGTCAATATGGGTGCGGAAATGCATATAAATGGGACCCATTTGTCAATTACCGGTCTTTTTGTGAAAGCTCCAAAAGCAAACAAACCTAGCAATGGACCGTAGGTATAACCGGCAAGATCAAACACTGCCGTGATTACTTCTTTACTGTTCATTTTATTGAATACCAGAATTACCAAATAGAAGAGGACGGAAAAGCCTATATGAACCCAGAATTTGAGTTTCGATCTCTGCGCTTCTGGGCGTTTTTCTATATCCAAGAAATCAACACAAAAGGCGGTTGTAAGTGCCGTCAGTGCAGAGTCGGAGCTGGCATAAGTAGCAGCTGTAATTCCCAGTAAAAAGGTTATTCCCACTAATAGTCCTAAATGATTGAGGGCCAGCATCGGATAAAAATCATCTGTTTTGACTGTCGGTGCTATACCTTTGGACTCTGCATAGATATAAAGAAGTGCTCCCAGTGATAGGAATAAAAAGTTTACGACTACCAATACGGCTGTAAACCAAAACATATTCTTCTGTGCCTCACCAATATTTTTACAAGTAAGATTTTTTTGCATTAAATCTTGATCCAAACCTGTCATTACGATGGCGATAAAAGCTCCTGCAATAAACTGCTTGAAAAAGTTTTTGGGATCATTTACATCCCAATAAAAGATTTTGGAATAACTACTGCCCTGAACCGCATCCCAAATCGCAACGGGGCCATCCAAATGAAGTTCTTTTGAAACCAAAATAATCGTAAGAATAACCGCAGAAATCAAAAAGAAGGTTTGAAGTGTATCGGTTACGATTATTGTTTTTACACCACCTTTAAAGGTATAAATCCAAATCAGGAAAATGGTAATGGCTACGGATATTTCAAAAGGAACTCCAAGCGGCTTGAACAAAGCTAGTTGTAAAACTTGTGCAGCCACATAGAGTCTTACAGCAGAGCCAACAGTCCGGGATAGAAGAAAAAAACCGGAGCCTGTTTTATAGGACCAAAACCCAAAGCGCTTGTCAAGATAGGAATAGATAGAGATCAGGTTGAGCCGATAGTAGAGTGGCATGAGAATTGTACCAATAACAACATAGCCAACAATATACCCAAGTACTACTTGAAAGTATGAAAATTGAATATTGGCAACAGAACCAGGTACGGATATGAATGTGACGCCTGATAGGGAGGTTCCAATCATCCCAAATGCTACCAAATACCACGGAGACTGACGGTTGGCGGTAAAGAAAGTATTGGTGTCAGCACCTTTAGAAGTAAAAATCGAGATTGTGATAAGCAACCCAAAGTACACTACCAGTATGAATAACGCAATTAAAGGATTCATTAAAAATGGGTTGAGTTATGATTTTAATGTTAAAAGAAGCCGTTTAAGCTTCACTTAATCTATGATTTTGATTAGTTTTGCTAATCAAATAGAAATTTGGTTGTTATGCAAGTGGATATAGAAACAGAAGTAGAATTACTAGAAAAAACCGTTGAAACGGATATACAAAAACTGATCATTTTTAATGATGACGTTAATACCTTTGATTGGGTAATAGATACTTTGATGCACGTTTGTAAGCATACCAGCGAACAAGCGGAACAATGTACGTTAATTATTCATTATAAAGGTAAATGTAGCGTTAAAGAAGGTGTATTTGATGATTTGCTTCCCATGAGAAATGCAATTTGTGACCGTGGGATTTCAGCTGAAATTCATTAGATTTCATTATTTTAACCTATAATTTTTGCATGAATTACCCCTCACGTCTTATTGAGGAAGCTGTAAATGAAATTTCCCGTTTGCCGGGG
>CAXBLH010000023.1:0-23365 GCA_963976315.1 uncultured Dyadobacter sp. | reverse complement strand
GTCGAAGGATTACTTGCTTACGGCTTACAGCATAAAGCTTATAGCTAAATAGGTTGTAGGAGTTAAAAGTCGAAGGTTAAAGCGGTGCGCCATTGCCATTAAAAATGCACTGGTCATCCTAAGCCTGTCGAAGGATTACTTGCTTACAGCTTAATGCATAAAGCTAAATAGGTTTTAAAGGTTAGGAAATAGGAATTAAAGCGGTGCACCGTTGCGATTAAAAATGCACTGGTCATCCTGAGCCTGTCGAAGGATTACTTGCTTACGGCTTACAGCATAAAGCTTATAGCTAAATAGGTTTTAAGGATTAGGGTAAAAGTCAAAAGTACCCCAGACGATTAAACATAAATAAACCGCCTACTACCTATTAAAACTAAAATAATAGTTGTAAAACTATAAAAATAGTCTTATCTTTGAAATAACAATTTAAATATCATAAAAATACAAAAATAGAGCAATGGAAATCAAAACATTAACCCGAGCGGAAGAAGATATTATGCGGATACTTTGGCGGTTAAAAAAAGGATTTGTAAAAGATGTTCTCGCCAAAATGCCAGAACCAAAACCAGCCTATAACACCGTATCTACGATTATCAGAATATTAGAAAAAAAGGAAGTGGTTGGCTACACGGCCTATGGCAAAACCCATGAGTATTATCCGTTAATCACGGAAGAAGAATACAAAAGGCATGAAATGACCCAGCTTATGAGCAATTACTTTGGTAACTCACTACCAAATTTGGTTTCCTTTTTTGTAAAAGGTAATGATATGAACGCCAAAGACCTTGATGAAATCATGAAGCTTATCGAGCAGCACAAAAAAGACTAAGATCCAAAACACTTCACCGTGACTAGCCATGGAAACACTACTATATATTGGTAAAGTGAGCTTATTTTGGGCTCTGTTTTACAGTTGCTATTTTTTGCTTTTGCGTCGCCAAACGTTCTTCGTTTGGAATAGGGTCTATTTAATAGGCGCTTTGGCCGTTTCCCTGGTATTGCCATTTGTACATTACTCACAAGCGGTTTCCGAAATAGCAGCAGTGCCAGCATTTAGTTACGCCAATGAAACCATAAGCAATATCAAGTACCAGCCAGTAGCCCCTACTGCAACTACCTTTTCATGGGTGTATATTTTATACTTCGTTTATGTTTTGGGAGCGATAACCTTATTAACTTCCTATATACGAAAACTCCATAGTATTTATAATTTGCTACGTTCATCCGAGGCATTCCCGATGGATGGTTATACACTGTATATCAACGACGATAATAACTTAGGTTCATTTTCTTTTTGTAAATCGATTGTACTAAGCCGCCAAGATTTTGATCTAAATAGAGAGACTATACTTCCGCATGAGCTGGTCCATGTTCAGCAGATGCATTCTTTGGATATACTGTTTGTAGCAGCACTGAAAGTTATTTTCTGGTTCAACCCTTTGGTTTGGCTTTACGAACGTGCGATTCAGGAAGTTCATGAATTTTTGGCCGACGAGCCAGTTCAAAACCGAGAGTACTTTTCAGAATTCTTGGTGGCATATACTCTAAAAACAGACAGTAACACCCTTTCCCATTCCTTTTATAGATCTTCTCAAATCAAAAAACGGATCCTTATGCTGTATACAAAAAGGACACAACCGTTGTTGAAAGTTAGCTATTTGTTTGCGTTAATTGCTATTGCGATCCTTTCTGTTTCCATGTCAAAAGTTGATCAATCAGCGGATACTCGTACCAAAGGGTTCATCGTAAGGGGCTATGTGATGGATCAAGCTACTAAACTGGCCTTGCTCGGTACGCAAGTAAGAATCGTAGGATCTAAAAACATTACCTTGGTAGGTGAAGATGGGGAATTCGAAATCAACGCCAAGCCAAACGATCAATTACAGATATCGAAAACAGGCTACAATACGGTTATCAGGCCGCTGAAAGGAGTGGCGAACCAGCTGTTCCAATTAAAGCAAGTTCCAGGATTGAAGCCAAAAGATATTTCCCAAAAAGCGGAAGCCATTATCGACAAACCCAAAAATAAAACATCGATCCAAAATCAGGACAAGGACGATATTATAAGGCCAGACATCTCAATTAACAGCGGGGCTCCAAATGCCAAAATGCCAAATATATTACCTGAAATGCCAATAGATGAAGGTCAGCCAGTAGAATTTAAATCATTTCTATTACCAAACTTTACCATTTCTGAAAACAATATTGAAGAAATTACACCCACATTCCCTGGCGGAGAAAAGGCTTTCAAAATCTATATTGATACTAATATGAAGTATCCCAAACCAGCAAGCCGCGGCCATGTTTCGGGAAACGTATTTGTTTCCTTTACCGTTAAAAACGACGGTACCATCACAGATGTAAAAATCTTAAAAGGACTAGGCTTCGGTTGTGATACGGAAGCTACACGACTGGTGCTTCAATCGCCGAAATGGAAACCAGCCACTGTAAACGGTGTGGCAACTGATAGCCAAACACAGGTAGAAATACAGTTCAAATACAAAGAGTAACCACAAGCCCTCACTAAAAAAGTTTTAATTTTCGACTTCTCTAAACTTATGGAAACACTATTATATATCGGGAAAGTAAGCTTATACTGGGCGCTGCTATTTGCTTGCTATCAACTGGTACTTCGAAAACACACCTTCTTTGTTTGGAACAGATTTTTCCTCCTCGGTTCGTTGTTGGTTTCGTTTGCCTTACCATTAGTAATTTATCCAGAAACAGCTCCTGAAGTACCAGCCACTTACGTATTTACCATGGAGGAATTCTCAACGGTTGCTGCACCCATTAAAGCAAGTATCTGGACTTGGGCTAATATGATATGGATGATTTATGGGCTTGGTGTGGCTTATATGAGCTACCGGTTGGTGAAACAGCTGGCGCATTTAAAACAGATCTTACAATCAGGCGAAACCATTGAAGTCGAGGAATACCAAGTCGTGATGCTAGCAGACAATAGTGTTGGTTCCTTCTCTTTTCTGAAACATATTGTTATCAACCGGAATGATTATGAATATCATTTTGACGAAATCCTAAGCCATGAAATGGTTCATGCTCGTCAGAAACATAGTATCGATATCCTATTAATTGAACTCCTAAGGATCGTTTTTTGGTTTAACCCGTTTCTTATTTTATACAAAAAATCAGTTCAAGAAGTACACGAATTTTTGGCAGACGAAGCCGCATCTAACCGACAACAGTATGCCAATTTCTTGGTCGCTTATTCCTTAAATGCCCCCTTTGCTTCACTCACGAATCATTTTTTTAAATCTTCTCAAATTAAATCCAGAATAGTCATGATATACAAAAACCGCACTTCAAAATGGATGTTAAGTAGTTATTTCGGCGTATTTATGGTCATTTCACTTATAGCACTTTTTGTTGCTGGTTGTGAACATATCAATGAAAACACTACTATTAAAAGTAATGGAAATGGTGAATTAGTAACAGTTAAAGGTATAGTAACCGACCAAAACGGAGATCCTTTACCCGGTGTCGATATTTCAGCTCAAAATTTTGAAATAGGTACCTCATCAGATATTGACGGTCGATACACCATCAGCCTCCCTGACACAAGTCGCCTCATTTTTAGTTTTCCCGGACAGCAAACACAAGTTGTCCATGTGAAAGCGGGGTCAAATATTAGCGTAAAATTAGGCCCCCATTCAAGTCAATTTAGCTATGGTGCAAAAGGTATTGGAACAAAAAGAGAAGCATCTCTAAAAAATGACATCACGGAAAAGCTAAAGGGCAAAAAAATCTTTACAGTTGTTGAAAACCAACCCAAATTTCCAGGGGGAGTCAAGGAAATGTATCGATTTATTGGTAATAATATCAAATATCCAGAAGCCGCAGTAAGAGCCAATGTGGAAGGACGTGTATTTATAGCTTTTGTCGTAACTGAATCAGGCGAAATCACCAATATTGAAGTTTTGAAAGGTTTGGGCTTTGGGATGGACGAAGAGGCCATCAGAGTTGTGAAGGCATTCCCAAATTGGACACCTGGCTCTCAAGATGGAAAGTCAGTTAATACAAGGTATAATTTGCCAATCAACTTCCAGCTGCAAGAAACGAAACCAGAAGCCAAGAAATCAGCGAAAACTAAATCCACTACGGAGCAGCCCTATTTTGCGGCTAAGCTCGCCCCTAGCCTTACCAGCGGAACAGACATTACGGTGGGAGCAAATGCTGAGAATTATTCTTACGTAAAAAATATCAAAGTTCCAGCAACGGAATTTAAGGCCGTCCAAAAAACCAGGCAAATGGACCACGACACCACAATCAAACTAGACAATAAAGCTAACAATGCCCTAATCGTAATTGATGGTAAGATACAATTACAAAGAGGGGATCTGGCTTTTAAGTCTTTAATACCCAATGATATCCAAAGCATCAGTATATTAAAAGGTGAGAAAGCAACTATGGAATTCGGAGAACTTGGTAAAGACGGCGTTATCGCTATTGTTATGAAAAAATAGTCAAAGCAATTCTTTCAAGTAGCCAAAAGAAGCTTCAGACGCAAATGTCTCGGGAAAAATTGTAGTATCGTTTATTGTCAATGAATATGGCGCTATCCGTCGTGCAGAAATTAAAGAGCGGTTGGGCTACGGAATAGAGGAAGAGGTACTCAGAGTAGTATTAAATATGGATCGTTGGAATCCTGCGCTTCAAAATGGGAAGCCAGTTGCTATGGAATTCAAATTACCCCTTCATTTTGATTTGGAATTATTGGATACCACTGAAACAGAAACGAAACAACAAAATGACCCACCAAAGCGTCTACGAAAACAAGAGCACTTCGAAACGGAAGATTATCAGGAACTCTCTGGAACACTAACCATTTCGGACCTGGGTGATTTTCTGGTTATTGTCAATGGAATAACTATGGAGAATCGCGGCCAGAAAGCATTCCAGGCGCTAGATCAAGATACTATTAAAAGTATCATGGTGCTCAAAGGCGAAGAGGCATCCTTGATCTATGGAGAATCCGGTAATAATGGAGTAATTCTAATCCAGACCAAGAGTTTCAAAGCAGGTAATAAATAGTGCCATACACCACCCTATCACGTTTAACCAGGCTGCGCAAACTGCCATTATCAGTTACCGATCTACTGAACACTAGTAACACTGTTACCGACGATTGCGTATGCCCTTCCCGCAAAACAATAACCACGGGCTATACTAGATTATAAACAATAGGATCTACTATATTTATAATTTCAAAATAAAGCTACGATTAGTTCAGTTGGTAAACACTTAACAATCCAAAAACATATTTTCCTTCGGAGTTTCCCTTTAATTCTCTCAACTTATCCAACACGCCGTTACCGGGTTGACCTTCTTCTGATTTAAAATCTATATAAATAACCTGGGGGGCTTTATTGATAGCCGCTTCATTAATCATTTTACTATTGCTTACGGAGTACACCTTGTTTTGGAGTACAAGCTCATCGGCTAGCTCATTCAAGGGTAATTTTTTCTTAAAAAGCTCAATATTCGTAAAATAAATATAATGTAAATTAAACCAACTTGGACAGATCACTACCACAGTCTCTGGTGTTTTTAATTCATTCACTTTTTGAACTAAACTGGATGTGGGCCATAACCGATCAAAATACGGTATAGTGTAAAAACTAAACAAGATGATGACCAACGATGCTAGTACCTTGCGAAGGTATTTATTTAAAACAAGCCGCTGCAAATTAATAATCACCAGCATATAAAATGCAGGCGTAATATAAATCGTATACCGATCAAGAAAAATAGGGGTAATATAGGAGATCAACAACATGGCAAGCCAAGCTACAGGAAAAAATAGTAATAGAACCTTTTCGTTGGTAACCAACTGAACTCTTTTAAGGTAAGCATAAAAATATCCAGCGCCAAAGATGGTTAAAGCAACAATAGTCCCCCAATTAGAGTTGGTATATTGCCGTAAAACATACCAGACTTCATCTGGTGTTTCGGGGGCTTTTAGCCACCATCGCCCAAGAATCGCAGTTGAATAAAATAGCCGGGCCACATAATAACCAATAGGTAACAAGGCGACCCCTACCCCAATAAATACGAAAAACAAATATCTTAATTTTCCGCGCGAAATTTCTTTAAAAACGATACAAGCAAATAACTCAATAGCCATTACAAAAGCGCCAAAATAATGCGTATAAACCATTGCAGTATTGACCAAGACCATGACCATAAAACCCGCGCTAATAACTTTTCTATTAGAATCCTTTTCTGTAGATTTTATAAGTTTTAAGAAAAAGTATATGGACAACAAACTCAAAAAACCAAATAGTGCATAGGGCCGGTTTTCCTGAGCAAAGTGAACCTGAATATTAGAAACCACGAAAATACTAGCAGCTCCGAGCCCCACCTCCTTATTAAAAAAACGCAGCCCCGTAAGAAAAAGTAACCCGGCGGTTAAACTACTTAGGATAAGTGAAGGCAGTCGTAACAAAAACAAACTCTCGATTCCAGTGAATTTAATCCAGAAATGCATCAGAATATCATATAACGGTGCTGTCTGGGTTGTTGTGAAATATTTGAGCAAAGGTAATGTATCTAATAAAGGAAAATAGGTGGATAGCGGCTCATCAATCGTCAACGGGTAAGTAGTTAAATGAACCACTTTAAGAGCAAAATTGACTAAAAAGAATAGAATACAAATGAGGTATTTAGGGGAAGTAATGTTAAACATAACTCAGATCGGTGAGAAGAAGCAATTTTGATAAAGATCGAAATAAAATTCTTTCTGGAACTAATTATCTTCGTTTTCTGAATTAACAATCCCTCCAAATTGAAAACATACAATACCGCCCTCGCAGCGTTACCTCGATTTCTACTATCCTAATTACACGCCTTTTGGTAGAAATATTATTCAACAGTAGTCGTTAGAGCTTGCTTGGTACCGGGGTAATAACTAGCCCTAGAAGCTTAGAACAGGGAAAGGCCAATTTTAAAGGTGCTAATTCTGAATTATAAGATTCAAACATAATTAATACTTTGTAATGGATTATTTAAACTAAATCTTTAGATTTAAACTAAATATCAATTTTCATACAATTTGATTTTATGAACAATACAAGAAGAGAGTTTATCAAAGCCTCTGCTTTGGGGGTCGCTGGAATTGCTTTTTCGGCCAAAAGCTATGGCCGAATTATAGGAGCTAACGAACGTATCAATTTGGCTCATGTTGGACTGAATAGTAGAATGGGCGCTCATTTAACAGCTTCACGATCGTTCAAGAATATTTTGAACCATGTGGCGCTTTGTGACGTAGACAAACGAACTTTCGGTGAAACACTTAAAAAATATTCGGACATACTGCCATCGAATATTAAGCAATATGAAGACTTCAGAAAATTATTAGATAATAAAGAGGTTGATGCAGTGACAGTAGCCACACCGGACCATTGGCATACGCCAATGGGAATAATGGCGATGCAGGCGGGTAAAGATGTATACTTAGAAAAACCTTGTTCACACAATCCACAGGAAGGTGAATGGCTAGTGGAAACGCAAAAAAAGACAGGCAGGGTATTGCAAATTGGTAATCAGCAGCGTTCGGCTCCTACCTCCATCAGTATTGTTAAGCAAATACATGATGGGATAATTGGTAAAGCTTATTATGCCAAAGCGATTTATGAGAACAATAGAAAAAGCATTGGTATAGGAAAAGTGGTGAACGTTCCGGAATGGCTAAATTGGGAATTGTACCAAGGCCCTGCTCCACGACAAGCCTTTAAAGACAACCTTGTACATTACAATTGGCATTGGTTTTGGAATTATGGTACGGGCGAAATCAGTAATAACGGACTTCATGAAATGGATTTTGCGCGTTTAGCGCTGGGTGTGGACATACCAGAATCAGTGAGCTCCTCCGGTGGAAGGTTTGCTTTTAAAGATGATTGGGAATTTTTCGACACCCAATTGGCTACTTTTAACTTTGGTGATAAAATCATCAACTGGGAAGGCCGAAGCTGTAATGGCAATTCAGCATTTAAAGGTTTTAGCGGTCGTGGAACTCAAATTTTCGGAACGGAAGGCTGTGCTTTCGTGGATCGTGACGGTTACAAAGTGTATGACCCAAGTGGGAAATTAATTAAGGAGGAAAAAGAAAGTGCTGCCGCAAACCAAGGAGCTGACACCACTGGTATTAGTGGATTAGACCAATATCATTTCGGCAACTTTTTCGATGGTATCAGGCTTAATAAAGCGCAAAACTCACCAGCACTTGAGGCACATAAAAGCACCCTACTTTGTCATTTAGGGAATATGGCCCAAAAGCTAAACAAAACTCTTACCATTGACACTAAAACGGGAAAACCTCACGACAAAGAGGCAATGAAAATGTGGGCAAGGGAATATCAAAAGGAATTTAAGCCCAAGGTCTAAACACTAGCAGAAATATATGTAGACTTAATAACAACACCAGCTATAGTTTAAATTAAACCGTTGCAACGTTACTCTTGCAACGGTTTTATTGTTTCAAATGAGAGTATGTATTTTACCCATAAATCCTACTTTTTGAATTCCAAAGTCCCTTTCAAGATCATGGATAATTTGTCACTATCCAAGTCGTCCTTTTTTTGAATTTAGTATATTGTGATACTTTCAATCTATTCGCATCATAATTCCATCGCTAAAAATGGCCTACGACAATCAACTCTACGAACGTTTATTATCCAGCCTGCAGTCACTAGAAAATGTTGAAACCAAGTTTATGTTTGGCGGCGTATGCTTTATGGTAAACGATAAAATGTGTATCGGCATCATACAAGACAATTTGATGTGTCGCATCGGGCCCGAACAATATGAAAAAGCACTGGAAATGCCGGGTTGCAGGCCGATGGATTTTGCCAGTAAACCTATGAAAGGTTATGTATATGTGGAAAAGGAAAGTGTGCAAAAGAAAGCAGAACTTGAATACTGGATAAACTGCTGTCTCCAATTCAATCCACTGGCTCAAAAAAGTAAAAAACGAGCTAAAAATACTTAAGAAGGTAGATCTTTAAATTTTCACTAATCAACTCTAAATATTATGGCACAAATCAACCCTTACTTGGTTTTCAACGGTAATTGCGAAGCCGCTTTTAATTTGTACAAATCAGTATTTCGGACTGAGTTTCAAATGATCAGTCGATTCAGCGAAATGCCTCCTCAGGAAGGTATGGAAGCTCCCGATGCTGACGGTATCATGCATGTTTCCTTACCTGTAGGAAATGGCGTAATATTGATGGGTAGCGACAATGGTGGACAAGGAGAGGTACTATTTGGAGATAGTGTGAACGTATCGATCACCGTGGATAGCGAAGAGGAAGCTAAAAGGATGTTTGAAGCCCTCTCTGAAAATGGAATCATTAAAATGCCGCTGGAAAAGACATTCTGGAATTCCTATTTCGGGATGTTAGTGGATGAGTTCGGAATACATTGGATGGTGAGTTACGACTACCCCACTGAATCATAATAGTAAACCCTAAAAAATAAACCTTGACAAACCCAAAAAGATTTAGAGTCGCCCTAGTAGGAGCCGGCCATATAGCAGAGCAAAACCATATACCAGCCCTAAAACGAGTACCAGGCAGGGCTGAAATCGTGGCGGTTTGCGGACGTGACCTTAAAAGAACTGAAGACTTTGCTCAACGCAATGACATTCCAAAATCATATATCGATTTTGAACAAATGCTTTCAGAGGCAAAACCTGAAATCATCGTCAACTGTACAGCAAATAATTTGCATTATCCATTCACCATGGGTGCGTTACAGCACGGATGCCATGTATTTTGTGAAAAGCCTCCTGCGATGCAAGCTCAAGAAGCACAAGAAATGGCGGACTTAGCACATAAAAATGGCAAGTTTCTGGGTTATAATTTTCAACGCAGACAGGCACCCGAGTATACCGTACTGAAAAGCCAAATTGAAGAAGGCACCTTCGGGGAGGTTTACCATATTAAAGCCGAATTTTTACGGCGTAGAGGTATTCCGGGATGGGGAAACTTCACCAATAAAACAATACAAGGCGGAGGAGCATTAATTGATTTGGGAGTACACGTACTAGATTTGGCCTTAAACTTAATAGGTTACCCTTTTCCTAAGAAACTCATTGGCAACCAATACGATTTTATCGGAAAACAGGGCGGAGTCGGTTTAAAAGGTGTTTGGGATCCCACAAAATTTGAAGTAGAAGATGCTTGCTTTGCCTACCTATCCTTTGGCAACAACGCCAGTATTACCCTTTCAAGCTCCTTTGCACTCAATAGAAAGGAAGAGGAAACGGTGAACTTAGAAGTATTTGGCAGTAAAGCCGGAGCCACCTTGAATCCCTTTGAAATTTTCACGGAAACACATGGTGCTTTATCTAATATGCAATTCCCACATTTACCTAAAGTAGATATGCAATTTGAAAACACGATTGCTTTTCTGGATGGCTGCGAGGGATTACCAAGTACTATTTGCAATGCAGAACAAGGAGCTGTGCTGCAAGGCATCATTGAGGCAATTTATAAAAGTGCATCAAGCTAAGGGTTAGCACTTAAATATAGAAACGGGGCGGCTTCTGTTTAAGAAACCGCCCCGTTTACTTTTAATTATAAGCCTACTTGCAGTATCTCCGCAAACAGCATATAGCTCCAATAGAGCTTCATGAGTTATTGCAAGCTTTTTTCACCAAAACGGATTTATTTATCTGTCAAAACCCTATCCACTACGTGTAGAATACCATTGTCGGCTTTTACATTTTTAAGACTCACTTCCGCTTTATTTAAAAAGTATACAGAATCTGCTTTCATGACTTTAATAGTACGCCCATTTACCGCTTTAATATTCCCCGTTGGAATATTCTTGTATTCGTACCTTTGGCTAAGTACATGGTAATTCACAAATGAGATGATGGAGTCAATGGGCTGCGAGGTAATAGCACTTGCAGTACTTATTCCCGATTTTTTGAATGCGATGTCATTAGGAGCAAAAAGTGTCAAATTCTCTGTACGTAAAGCGTCTTGCATTTTACCCGCCGCAACAATCTCCTGCAATATAGTAAAGTCGTTACTGGCGTAAATAATATCTGTTAGTGACTTGGGCTTCACCATATCCTTTTCATCCTCTTGGCAGGATACTATAAAAAACCCAAATATTATCAAGGGTAAAAAAAATAGAATTGAATTTCTCTTGGTTGTTCTTTTTTTCATAGCTTTCGAATTAATAAATTTTCGTAAATCTAACGTAAAAAGTTATTTTAGATTTTCATTTTCGTGATTTTTAATCCTAAAACTTAAATAATGACCGTAAGAGCAAAGTATTTGAAGTTATTTGCTGCTAGTATTTTTTTAATTAGCTCAGCATTTTTGTCGGTATCGGACGTTGATACCTTTATTAAAAAACCAGTAAAAATTTTTAATGGTAAGGATCTGAAAGGCTGGAAAATAAATGGTACCGAGAAATGGTATGTAGACAAAGGGGAGCTGGTTTGTGAAAGTGGTCCAGACAAACAGTATGGTTATTTGACAACTGATAAGTTTTACAAAGATTTTGACCTTAGCTTACAATTCAAGCAGGAGTCTAATGGAAACAGCGGTGTGTTTTTCCGTTCCACAGTGGATGGTACCAAGGTTTCGGGATGGCAGGTAGAGGTTGCCCCTCCAAATCATGACACAGGCGGTGTTTATGAGTCTTACGGTAGAGGCTGGTTGATCCAGATCGAAGATGATCAAGAAGGCTTCTTGAAAATGGGTGAATGGAACAAGTTAAGAATTAGAGTAGTAGGTGGCAATGTTCAGACTTGGTTGAATGGACATCAAATGGTGAACTTTGATGACGATAAAATCGCTGCCGCTAATGGTTCTATTGCCTTACAAATCCACGATGGTGGAGGTATTAAAGTGCGCTGGAAAAATATTTTGATGCAAGAACTTTAAGCAGTAGACAGTAGCCGTAAGCAATATGCTTTAAGCCGTAGGCATTTTGTAACAATCAAGGCATACAAAAAAAGGAGCTATAAAAGCTCCTTTTTTTGTATGATGCTAAGCCTACAGGCTTAACGCCTAAAGCTTATTGCTTCAATATTAAGCCATTTCCATTTTACCGGCGTTACGCTTACGATCGTTTTCTTCTAGATAGATCTTACGCATTCTCATGCTTTGAGGAGTTACTTCAAGATATTCATCCTTTTGAATGTATTCCATCGATTCTTCCAATGAGAAATTGATTTTCGGAGCGATTCTTAGTCCATCATCCGTACCAGAAGCACGCATGTTGGTAAGTTTCTTAGCTTCTTGCAAGTTTACAACGATATCGTTCGGGCGATTGTGCTCACCAATAACTTGACCGCCGTAAATTTCTTCACCTGGATCTACAAAGAAACGACCACGATCTTGTAATTTATCAATGGTGTATCCTGTTGCCATACCAGTATTTTTGGAGATGATAGAACCACTCAAACGTCCAGGTATTGGTCCACGGAATGTACCAAATTCTTTGAAACGGTGGGTCATTACAGCTTCACCTTGTGTTGCAGTCAAAACATTTGAACGCAAACCGATCAAACCTCTTGAAGGAATAACGAATTCAAGGTGTTGTAAATCTCCTTTTGGCTCCATAATCATCAACTCACCTTTACGCTGGGTTGCTAATTCAATTACTTTTCCAGCAGTTGATTCAGGTACATCTACCACCAATGTTTCAATTGGCTCCAAACGCTGACCATTTTCATCTTCTTTGAAAAGTACCTGCGGCTGTCCAAGTTGTAATTCGTAACCTTCACGACGCATGGTTTCGATCAAAACAGACAAGTGAAGAATACCACGACCGAATACCAAGAACTTATCTTCAGTATCCGTTGATTCTACACGAAGAGCCAAGTTTTTCTCAGTTTCTTTCATCAAACGGTCACGTAAGTGGCGCGATGTTACAAATTTACCTTCTTTACCAAAGAAAGGAGAGTTGTTGATCGTGAACAACATGTTCATCGTAGGCTCATCCACTGCAATACGTGGTAAAGCTTCTGGATTTTCAGCATCAGCGATTGTATCACCAATCTCGAAATCTTCGATACCAGTAACTGCACAGATATCTCCTGCGCCTACTTCTGTAACTTTAACACGACCAAGACCTTCAAAAATTTGAAGTTCTTTAATTTTTACTTTTTTGTTTACACCATCAGCTTTACAAAGCGTCATGGTAGCACCTTCTTTTAATGTACCACGGCGCACACGTCCGATTGCGATACGACCAACGAAAGCGTTGTAATCCAAAGAAGTTATTTGCATTTGAGGAGTACCTTCATCGATTTTCGGTGCAGGTATTTGCTCAATAATAGTATCTAAAAGGAAAGTAATGTCAGTAGTTGGAGTAGTCCAGTCTGGTCCCATCCATCCTTGTTTAGACGAACCGTAAACGGTTACGAAATCCAACTGATCTTCTGTTGCTCCTAAGTTGAACATCAAATCAAAAACGTTTTCCTGAACTTCTTCTGGGCGACAGTTTTCTTTATCAACTTTATTAACAACAACGATAGGTTTCAATCCACGTTCGATAGCTTTTCCAAGTACAAAACGAGTTTGCGGCATTGGACCTTCGAAAGCATCAACTAAAAGTATAACACCATCTGCCATTTTTAGCACACGTTCCACTTCACCACCAAAGTCGGCGTGACCAGGAGTATCGATTACATTTATTTTTACGTCTTTATATCTTACCGAAACGTTTTTGGAAACGATGGTAATTCCCCGTTCACGTTCCAAATCGTTATTGTCAAGAATAAGATCTCCAAATTCTTGATTGTCCCGGAATAATTTGGAAGCATGAATAATTTTGTCGACCAATGTTGTTTTACCGTGGTCAACGTGCGCAATGATTGCGATGTTACGAATGGCTTGCATTGTTTTATAGATCAATAGTTTATGACCGAGTAAAGAAGACTACTTGTTAAATGCAATTCTCCTTTTTTTGAATTGAATTAGTATTCTTGGTCAAATAGGGTGCAAAGATACGGAGTTTTTCGCTGAATAACAGTATTTTACAATTAAATTATTGATGTGATCCAAAAAATGAGGTTTAGCCTAAAAGAAGTACAAAAAGTTAAATTTAAAATTGGCTGAGTGCAAGAAAAGTTTTTAATAATCTCCCAGCTAATGTCAAATTGGAATAGTGAATTCAACAAAAATAAATTTTCGAAATTTTCATTTTTTATAGAATCCTATTTTACACTAAGAGTCATTACTTTGGTCAAAGCTTAAATTGTTAGGTTACACCGGAAAGGTTGAAGGTATCAGTACATGTTAGATGTATAAAAATAATTCTAGTCAAGTTTAGTAAAATTTACCAATGAAAATTTCTTCATTTGCAACATTTGTTGCTATACCCCCGTAATCTTTATTTTAACTTTACACCCTTTTCTATCCACTGGCCTTTCGATGAAAAAGTTTGGATTATTAATAATACTATTAATTTACTTCACTGCTTGCGAGCGCCAAAGTCCATCCGAGAAAAGGGTAATTCTGAAATTAATAAACTCCATAAAACCTGGGCTGTAAATTCCATAACTTACGAGGCAGGCATTGTAGATTCGTTAAAGTTGCCAGCGGCGCCCTTTTAACTCTACTTTGGTGATTGTAATTATTAAGATAAGGCACCTTCATTATTTTGTACTGGGCAGTATGTATTTGATGCTGTGCTGCTTAAACTAATATATCAATTTAAATCGAACCAATTTTTATTACGATTTGAAAAAAGTACATCCGCTTTTTCAAAACCAGTTACGCCAACGGCCGCTCAGGAAGTAGAAATTCAAAAGGTAATCAATCTTTTAAATAGTAACTGGAGTCTCGTGGTAAATGGGGAAACATTAACTGGAGAAATGAAATCGAGTACCCAAGACCATGACGGATTGGTACAGTTTACTGCCAAAAGAAAATAAGCAAACCGCCTTTTCGGCTATTAATTGACATAACATTTAGTTCCCTGAAAACAAAAAAACTCGATTTATAAAATATTTAGGGTGGTGACATCATTCCTAATTTTAAAAGCCCAATGCGTGTATATCCTAATATTGAAGAAGGTTTTGGTATTTACGCTTCTCAAAATGCTTGTGAACCTTATGTGCTTGCATTAAAATAGTATAGTAGTTTAAATACAGTTTAAACCTCAAATTTTGCCAATCACTTTCCGTTTCGTTTCTTTGTAGCTTTTCTTTTTAACGAAACATTTATGATGAAAGGATATATACTGGCCAGTGCGTTATTATTGATGCAATCGGCCTCCTTTGCACAGCAGGATCCTACCAAATATGCGGAAACGATCACTCCTGCGGACCTCAAAAAACATTTGACTATAATTGCGGCGGATGATATGGAAGGGCGCGATACGGGTTCGCCAGGGCAAAAACGAGCCGCCGAATATGTGGTTAAACATTTTAAGGAATATGGTTTGCAGCCAATTGCCGTGGATGCAAACGGCCAAAAGTCTTTTTTACAAAAATATGATTTGTACAAAAGGAGTTGGGGAGAAGTTTACTTTGTCTCACAAGGCAAGCAGTACGAGATGGGTAAAGACTTTTATACCAATGGAATTTTTAGCTATCCAGAAGAAACTGAATTTTCAGTGGTATTTGCTGGATATGGTATTGAAGACGAAAAATACAACGATTACAGCACCGTTTCAGTAACGGACAAAGCAGTCGTTATTTTTGATGGTGAACCGAAGGACAAGAACGGGAAGTATATTGTATCTGGTACGGATGAAAAAACCAAATGGAGTAGCAATGTCGGCTGGCAAAACAAAGTGAAAGCTGCTCGTAAAAATGGTGCAAAATTCGTTTATATCATTACCGATAAAACGGGTGATGATATTCAGAAAGAAATCCGTCAACGGGCTGTCATGTCACGCAGGTTCGGAGCACCTACTTTAAAACCAGTAGAGGAGTCGGCTAAAAGCAATTCTGCCATTGTTATTTCCAGTGATATTGCAGCAAAGCTTTTGAATACAAAACCTTCCAAAGTTTTAAAACTGAAAAATACAATTACAAAGTCGGCAAAGCCGGTTAAGAATGGATTTAGCGGTTCTGTAAAAATCAAGGCGGAACGAATCAATGAAACCATTCATACTGAAAATGTGGCTGCCTATTTGGAAGGTACCGACAAAAAAGACGAGGTACTGGTAATTAGTGCGCATTTGGATCATATTGGTATTTCAGAAAACGGTGAGATCAACAATGGTGCAGACGATGATGGTTCTGGTACGGTTTCACTTTTGGAATTAGCACAAGCATTTGGACAGGCAAAAGCGGACGGACATGGGCCTCGCAGAAGTATACTATTCCTGAATGTTACAGGGGAAGAGAAAGGCTTGTTTGGTTCAGAATATTATGCAGAGCATCCTTTATTGCCGCTCAAAAATACGATTGCTGATTTGAATATCGACATGATTGGTCGCGTGGATGAGGCACATACTAATCACCACAAATATGTGTATTTGATAGGAAGTGATAAACTTTCCTCGGAGCTGCATGCCATCAGTGAGGAAGCGAATAAAAAATACATCAATTTTGATTTGGATTATACCTTTAATGATCCAAGCGATCCGAATAGATTCTATTACCGGTCAGATCATTACAACTTTGCAAAAAATGGAGTACCGGTAATTTTTTACTTTACAGGTGTTCATGAGGACTACCACCGTCCAGGCGATGATGTTGAAAAAATATTATTCGACAAACAAGCTCCTATTGTAAAGTTGGTGTTTTATACCGCATGGGAATTGGTAAATAGAGAGGAACGAATAGTAGTAGATAGCAATAAGAAATAGTCTGAAAGTGGTAAGCAATAGGCTATATGCATTAAGCCATAGTAGGTGTTTCTTAATTAGCATCGACAGCATAGCATATTGCCTTAAGCTTACGGCCTATAGCTTTTATAATTGTTGGCATTCAGCATGTAAGGATATATGTTTTACACAAATGAAGTGTATTAATATATTGAAATACAGTATGTTGAGTAACTGTTAACGCCCTTCGACAGGCTCAGGGTGACAGCTGTTTTAATGTCACTCGTATTATTTTAATGAAATATAGTAGACCGCTTTAACCGGTTACCTTTAACACTACTTCATTTTTCAGGCAGAATTGAAGCGTAACTAGTTTTTAACCTTTAACCTGCTGCGTTTAACGTTCTAGTTTCTAATTCGTAGTATCGAAATAAGTCAGCACGGCATCAAAATTTAACCTGCTACGTTTAACACCCTAAAACCTAACCCTAATTCCCACCATGAAACCACTATTTCTTTTCATTTTATTAAGCAGTGTTTCCTTTGCACAGAAGCCTACTGAAAAGGCACTTTTATGGGAAATTTCGGGGAATGGGTTAGCAGAATCATCGTATTTGTTTGGGACTATTCATATGATTTGTGCGTCAGATTTTGAGCTAAAATTCGCTGTAAAAGAAAAGCTAGCAGCAAGTAGACAGTTAGCTTTGGAGCTAGACATGGACGACCCCAAAATGATGGTTACCATGATGCAGCATATGAATATGACGGATGGGAGCACTATTAAAGCCATTTTGGAGCCGTCAGACTATCAAAAGCTTTCTAAGTATTATAAGGATTCGATTGGAATGGATATCTCCTTTTTTCAGAATGCCAAACCATTTGTTTTGATGGGACCTATGTTGGCAGGTGTATTAGGATGTGAGCCCAAATCCTTTGAAACAGAATTGATGAATTTGGCCAAATCGAAAAACCTAGAGGTCATAGGCGTAGAAACCGTGGAAGAGCAATTGTCGGTTTTTGATTCCATTCCATATCGAACACAAGCTAAAATGCTACTTGATTTGATAGCTAATATGCCTAAGGCCAAAATGGAATTTCAGGACCTCATTAGTCTATATAAAGCGGAAGATATAGATCATTTATTGGTACTTAGCGAGGCAAGTGAATTTGGTATGGAAGCACAAGCAAAGGTGTTGTTATACGATAGGAACGAGAGATGGATTGCCAGATTTGCAAAAGCGATGTCGGAAATGCCCACCTTTTTTGCAGTTGGAGCAGCTCATTTGGGAGGTGATTTAGGTGTAATTTCTTTATTACGAAAAAGGGGCTATACCGTTAATCCTGTAACGGATTAACAGATTTTAAAAGGCGTATATCCAATTCATTAGCCACTCGGGCTTTATAAATAGCGCAATGATTATTATCAATAACAACGCCGAAACACCTTTTGCTACTAAGCTAGTGCGGTCAGGTAGCAGTACTCCCGACTCTGAACTTTTAAAGAATAGCAAATAAGGTAATCGCAGGTAATAAGCTAAGGCGATGGCAGCATTTAAGATCCCACCTACCAGTAACCACAACATCCAGTTAGCTTCCCCTTTCAAATAACCTTCCCACAGTGCGGAAAATACGAAAAGTTTAGCGGTAAAGCCTACCGTCGGCGGCAATCCAGCTAAGGCTATCATCACTACGGTAAGTATGCCCGACACCCAAATGTGCTTTGATCCTAAACCATGATATTCCTTCAATTCTGTTTCTGACTGTGGATTTAACAAATCGATCAGAAAAAAGGCGGCCATATTTATAAGGAGATAACTACTGGCATAGAACACCGTAGCTTCAAAACCAAACCTACTAAAGGTAGTAATGCCAACAAGCAGATAACCTGCCTGAGCAATGGAGCTATACGCCAAAAGTCTTCTAGCATTGGTTTGCCACAGTGCCGAAATATTTCCAATGGTAATACTAATGAGTGCAATACCTCCTAATATAGGGAAATAAATTTCAGGCAATGCGCCGGCTAGTCGGATAACAACCAAAATAACTGCAGCCTTTGGTGCTACGGATAAGAAAGAAACCAATGGCGTTGGGGATGCCTCGTAAACGTCTGGCGCCCATACATGAAAAGGCACTAATGAAAGCTTGAAAAGCAACCCGGATAATACTAAAACAACGGTCGCGCCAATCACAAAAGGAGAATTATGTAACAGTCCCGAATACATGGCAGCTTCTGTAATATCGAGCGTTCCGGTAAGTCCATACACAAATGAAATGCCGTATAGCATGACGGCCGAACTGGCTGCACCGAAGAGTAAATACTTGATAGAGCCTTCCGCTGCCTTACGTTTGGGAGAAAGCGCCACTAATAAATAGGAGGAAATCGAGATTAACTCTACACTCAAATAGATAGACAACAGGTGTGTTGCCATGACCAATAACTGCAATCCAATGACGGTAACAATTAATATGGCGTTGAATTCAGGGGGAAATTTATAGCGTAAAAGGCGCACATGAAGTAATGCAAAAAGCCATGCGACGTTGATCAGTATCTTGAAAAATACCGCTTGATGATCCAAAAAGAGTAAGGGGCGGAACTTAAAACCTGGTTCTTGATTCCATTGGTTTATAACCAGATACAGCGATATTAAAGCCCCTAAAAAACAGATATTGTGTAAAATTGTTGTAATTTTTCCACTATCTGGATTTTTGATAAAAATCAACTCAACGGTTAAAACCAAGCAGAAAAGCACCGTAAGGAATATTTCCGGAGTTATTCCGCCAAGACTTTGGCTGATATGCAGTAGTTGTTCGTTTAATTCCAATTATGCAGGTACAATTTTTGTGCAAAAGTACATAAAGATGATAGGGAATCAATCCTATCGCACTAAACTAATTCAAATATGAAAACTTTTCAATATTCCATTCTATTAATATGCATGCTACTGGTTTATAATGTAAAGGCTCAAGAGCTTGCCATTATGGATGCAAAACCCGTGGTTGTTAATACAACAGAAAAAGAAAACACCTCATCTCCTTTTCTATTCGACGAATACTATACTGGTTCTGTAACTGGCAAAGGAGGACAAGTGGTAGATGGGGTTTCTTATAGATTTAACACCGTTGCAAATAATTTAGAATTCAAGCATGCAGACTCCCTCTTTATTTCAGGTTCGGAAGTAACGGGATTTACCTTACCAACTGGTACGGCTTTGTATTATTTCCAAAGGGGATTTCCAGCAGTAGGTCCTTTGACCAACCAAACCTTTTACCAAGTAGTGTACGACGGTAATGTGAAATTATTAAAGCATTTTTCACCTTCCAAAACGGATAAGCCCATTTTGGAAAATGGTGCGTTATTTATCTTAAAAGACAAAAAATTAAACCCTGTTTCGTTAGCCAACAGAAATAGCTTCTTGAAATTACTTTCTGATGAAAGAAATAAGATGAATTATATTATCAAGGAGTCGCAATTGGATTTTGATAAAGATGAGGACCTAGCGATACTAATGCAGGAATATGATGCTTATAAAGCAGGGAGAGGCGGGAATTAAGGATTACTGGAATCGACTTTGGGTTTGACCTTGCTCCCAAAAAAGTAAATCAATCCAAAATGGCTTTTGAGAACTCCACTTTCCAAATCATTTTTGGCATAAGGATTTAATTCCAAAGCCAGTTTAATATTCCGGTTTTGCGGGAATGGCGCTATTCGTACGCCCATGTTTAGGGAATATCCATCAATGGTAATCAAATCCGCATTGGAATCGGCAATGCGATAAAGTGGATTTAGACGTAAGCCACCGCCAAGATACCATTGTACTATTTCACCTCTTTTCAAATTGAACATCGGTAAGATGTCCATGCTTAGGCTGCTAAACAGGGAATTGGTTTGCACACGACCATCAAGCCAGAGCACTTTGGAAGGGTTGGTACTTACCGTTATTAGGCTACTCCAAGGGTAATAACCCACAGATGCCTGTGAAAAGGCATCTGTTAAAGTTATAAAGGACAAAAATAATATTAGCCTAAAGACCTTTTTCATTAATTATTCAATATGCTAGTTAAAGAAAAAAATTAACGCTTCAAGGCTTTGCTTAGCTTACCAGCAGCTTGCATGGTATTCATTTTCTTCATCATTTTACGCATTTCATCAAACTGCTTAATGAGGTTATTGACTTGTAAAATGGTGGTACCACTACCATTGGCAATTCTCTTTTTACGACTTCCGTCTATAAGGTCAGGATTAGCTCTTTCCTTTTTGGTCATCGATTGAATAATAGCTTCAATAGGTTTGAAGGAATCGTTATCGACATCTACATCCTTCATGGCACTTCCCATTCCTGGAATCATCCCAATAAGATCCTTTACATTGCCCATCTTTTTGATTTGCTGTAATTGACCTAAAAAATCGTCAAAATCAAACTTATTTTGACGCATTTTGGCATTGATACGCTTGGCATCCTCTTCATCAAAAGCCTGTTGTGCACGCTCGACAAGGGAAATAACATCTCCCATTCCCAAAATCCTGCTCGCCATACGGTCAGGGTAAAAGGAGTCAAGTGCTTCCATTTTTTCACCAGTACTGATGAATTTAATGGGTTTTTCAACAACTTGGCGTATCGAAAGAGCAGCACCACCACGTGAATCACCGTCCAATTTGGTCAGTACAACACCGTCGAAATTTAATCTTTCATTAAAAGTTTTAGCAGTATTAACCGCATCCTGTCCCGTCATGGAATCCACCACAAACAGAATTTCACTTGGTTTGATGGTAGATTTGATGTCGGAAACTTCCTGCATCATTACTTCATCAATTGCCAAACGACCAGCAGTATCGACAATAACTACTTTTTTACCTGTTTTACGGGCATGAGCTACAGCATTTTCAGCAATGCTTACGGCATTTTTATTTTCTGGTTCAGAGTAAACCTCCACGCCAATTTGCTCACCCAGTACTTTTAGCTGGTCAATTGCCGCAGGACGGTAAACATCACAAGCGGTTAATAAAACTTGGCGACCTTGTTTTTTAAGGTGTTGGGCAAGTTTTCCTGAGAAAGTAGTCTTACCAGAACCTTGCAAACCAGCAATCAAAATCACTGCAGGGTCCCCTTTAAGGTTAATACCTTCGGCATGTCCACCCATCAATTCAGTCAATTCTTCCTGAACGATTTTGACAAACATCTGACCGGGCTCCACCGAAATTAAAATTTTACGATCAAGGGCTTTTTCCTTAATCCTATCCGTAATTTCTTTGGCAACCTTAAAGTTAACATCGGCATCTACCAAAGCTTTTCGTACTTCTTTGGTAGTTGCGGCAACGTTTATATCTGAAATCCTATCTTTCCCTTTTAGGGTACGAAAGGCATTATTTAACTTGTCTTGTAAGTTTTCAAACATGGAACAATATGAATGATTCTAAACCTGAATTGAAATATTGCACAAAGGTACAAATAAAAATAAGGAGTACAGGTTTTCCTGCACTCCAAAGATTTACGTAACTGTAATATGACGAGATGCACCTTAATCACGAAAATGAGCTTGTTGCGCTTAAGGTCTCGCTATAATTTTAAAATTTGCTCTTAATCCACTGAAACATTTTTTTCTCCTTTTCCCAGAAAAAAGAAAATTGGCCTAATAAAAAGCCGTAGATAAGCAACAACGATTGGTAAGTAGGGAATATAAACAGGATATAGGTAATGGTTTTGAGCCACATGGGAGTAAGCTCGTCGTAGCCTAAAAGGCTAAACAGTCCCTTTCTCAGCCAAACTACCGAAGAACCAGATAAACTAAATACTGCTAATACTAAAAGAACCTGTCGGGTAGTTTCCAATCCCCACTTTTCTTGCATTTTCCCTAACCATGGTTGTGCTCTTTTCTCCATTCCTCTTAATTCTTAAACATTGTTTTGGTGCAAATAAACAATACATTTTGTAAATATCAACTGTTTAGATAGGCGATCTATGCAAAAAATGATTTAGAGTTATGATTATTTTTCCCGTAAAAACACCTTTGCTTCTTCTATGGTATTCAACATAACTGCTTTTACAGCATAAATTTTTTGTTTTTGATCCACAATATAATGCTGCACTTCCTCCTCGTTCAACTTCGCTAAAGTGTCGGCTTTGTATTGATGCATCCAGCCCATCATGGCCTTGTCTGCTTCCTCTAGCTGTATGATCATGGCTAGAGTTTTTGCCTTCTTACTTGCTAGCGAAGGGGTGCTTTTTAAGCTCAGGACACTATCAATAGTACTGACTTCTTGTTTTAATTCGGATTTTAGTATCATAATATCCTCCATTTTGGGCATAATACTGTCGTGTACCGCCATGATTTCCGCGGTTCTTTCATCGCCCATTACGTGTTCACTGGATAATGGATTATGCTCTGACATATCATGTCCCGAATTATTTTCGGTGGAATTGCAACTGAATAATACTGTATTTATAAAGATGATAATGACTAAGTTTTTCATTGTAAAAGTGATTTAAGGCAATTTGTTCATTACCTTTTTGATATAATTATTTATTTTAAAGCTTAGAAAATCCAGCCAAGCTGGATCATCCCTCTTGATTTTGCTTCTACAAAACCCGCGGATAAATTTTGCGCC
>CAXBLH010000022.1:0-23749 GCA_963976315.1 uncultured Dyadobacter sp. | reverse complement strand
TATAATAATAATAGGTGCCAGGGGGTTGTCTTTCGGGTTTGCAGCAAAATGATTGGCGATTTGGTTCGCTTTGAGGATATTCCTGGTTGCCAATGCTTTTTGAAATTCAAATACATTATATTCTTTACTAATTCCTACAAATTGCTCTACTACTTCGGCATCTATACCCTGGTCAACGCGCAGGTTAACGGTAATTTTGTTAATCTCATTGGATAATCTTTTTAGATCATTTCCAATATTATCCACTAGCATTTGTATGGCCTTTGGACTAATTTTTACTCCTTCTTTTTTACAATAAACACTTACCCAGTCTGGTAACTTATTATCGTACAGCTTCTTGGACTGCATGAGTACTCCGTGCGTATTGATCTGCTTAATGTACGATTTGCGCTCATCACCCATAGCATGAAAACAGAATACCAAGATGGTGCTTGGCGAAGCATTTAAAACATAATCCTCAATTTTCTTCTGGCCATCCTTATTGTCTAGTCCAGGAAGTTTTTGAGCTTCTTTTACAATCACCAATTGTTTGTCAGACATAAATGGAAATCGCCTAGCGTTACTGAGTACACCTGCTATATCCGTATCGCGACCATATACAATAAATTGATTAAAGCTTTTTTCACTCTCAGAAACCACGCTCTTTTCCAGAATATCAGCCACAAGGTCAATATAATAGGATTCATCGCCATGTAGAAAATAAACTGGTTTATATATTTTTGATTTCAGCTCCTTAATTACAGCATCAGGAGTTTGGGCCATTTTAATAGGTTTTTGTGTTGAAAAATTTGATCACGAAGTTAAAAGGAAGTTTTATATTTTATACAACCCATCCAAATAACGGTTCGAGTCTTGTACTAGCAAAGGGAAGAACTCCAAAAACTTAGCTTCGTAAAATGGTTCATTATCAATCAGTTCCAAAGTAGCGTCTTTTATCGGTTCCAAGTAGGGTGCTCGGCGTGACATACGGTTAAAAGTAAGCGCTATACCATCCAAAGATTGATAACTTTTCAGCCAGTCCTGCTTAATCATACTTTCAGTTAGAGCAGTCATATTTTCTGGAATATATTGTCTGTTGAATTTTATCAATCGGTACATACGTAGACAAAAAGCATCTAAAGGCTCTTCTGTGTAATTCGAAAAGGATTTGGTCAAGAGGTAATCGAAATAAATATCGACGATAATCCCACTAATTCGACCGAATCGTAAAGCAATCTTATGCTTGGCATCTCTTACCAATGGATTAGTATCAGTATAGCTGTCTATATAGCGATGAAGCTTTAAGCCATTCACAAAATCTGGATTTATTCCTTGGTACTTTACAGGATCCAAACGGCCTTTCACAAAGTCACCAACATAATTACCCATGATGGTTTCTTGAATATTACCGGAAAGTAAAAGATGGGCTAAATAATTCATAATAACTGGCAATGTAGTAAAATTACCGTAGGTTTGTCTTACTCTTAACAGGATCGTTCTAACATTATAACCAAATCATACTAAATAAATAATGAAAATCGAGAAAAACACCGTAGTAGCTCTTATATATACGTTGCAAATCCCTGATAATGAAGGAGAATTAGATATTGTAGAAGTAGTTACCGAAGAAGAACCTATGTATTTTATACAAGGTATAAGTGGATTACCAGAAGGATTTGAAAACCAAATTGAAGGATTGGAAGTAGGTTCTGAATTCGATTTCTCAGTTACCGCCGAAGAAGGTTACGGTAGCTATGATCCCGAAGCCATTGTTGATTTACCAAAATCTGTTTTTGAAATGCCAGATGTCGACCAAGAAGAGTTACTTCAAGTAGGCAACGTAATTCCAATGACCAATGAAGACGGGGAAAGAATGCACGGCCAAGTAATGGAAGTTAAAGATGATGTTGTTATCATGAACTTTAATCATCCATTAGCTGGAAAAGATATGCACTTCCAAGGAAAAGTAGTATCCATTCGTGCTGCCACAGAAGAAGAAATCAACCATGGCCATGTGCATGGCGAAGGTGGAGTTCAACATGACGAAGAATAGCACTATAGAAGCAAGCACAAGCCTTACACTTGTGCTTGCTTCAGTTTATATTGGTCCACTTCTACCCCAAATCTTCTGAGAAATTCCACTCCTTCCTCCACGGCAATACCTTTGTAAGCTGCATAAGAATGCAGAAATATTACTTTTTTGATCTTCATGGTGTAAATGACCCTAGCACAAGCTATGCACGGAGCCAAGGTTACAAACAAAGTAGACCCTTCAATATTTGAGCCATTTTTAACGGCAAATAAAATAGCATTTTGCTCCGCATGTAAAGCCAAAGAACAGCTACCTTTTGCATCTCGAGCACAGCCCACTTCTGGGAACTCTTCATCACAATTGTGGGTTCCCGCTGGAGGACCGTTATAGCCAATAGAAATTATTCGGGTATCTTTTGTTAATACTGCTCCGACTTGCGCTTTGATACAATGGGATTTTTTAGCTAAATTCTGCGCCAAATCCATAAAAATATCTTCAAAATCAGGACGGATAACGGTGGATGGTAATGTCATTTACTAGATAAAATGAATATGAGCCCCAAAATTAGACAATGCTTATCAGCAATTCAAACGGCTTGGAGGGTTTTACTGTTTCAAGCTTGCCCATTCACTTTACTATGTTTATTAAGTTATACTTCTTTTTGTCAAAATACTGTTTCCTTTCAGCTGCCAATACCTACCACTATCCAGGATCTGAGTTTCTATTTAGTAGAGTTGGAAGATCATCGTGAAAATAAAACCAATCGAATTGGTCAAATCATTACCACGGACCATGAGGCGGCATTAGTATTAAGGCCGTCTTTCGAAAGTTCCCTTTATAATTATTTTAAGAAAGTGGCTCCTTCAAATGGAAAAAAGCAAATTCCAGTTTACTTTAAAATTTCCGAGCTAGAAATAAAAGAAAAAAAGGACAACAAAAAAAAGGTTACTGGCACAGTAAAACTAAAAATTGAATTTAGTTGGTTTCGTGATGCCAGTCCCGTCTTCCTTACCACGTATGAGACGTCGGCCAGTTTTACTAGACCAATCATGGATTCCATTTATGAACGCATAATTCCTAGTTTATTAAATGGTTCCGCTCCTTATTTAGAAAAGTGGATTCAAAAAAACCAGGGTAAAACAAGTGTGCTCTTACAAAATTTAGTTGTACGATTCTCGGAGGATGTTACTTCTTCTCATGCAGACACCGTGTATTACCATCCGAATAAACCCCTACAATGGGCTGATTTTAAAGGTTCACCCCAGAGTAGGCTATCAAGTAAATATGCAGCAGCGGTATTTTCTAGCTTTTCTTATGAAGGAAAATCCTATCCCGAAGGGGACAGTTTAGTGGTGGAAATAATTTTAAAGGCTTTTATGGTTAAAAATAATTCCTGGGTTCGATTAGAGGCAATGGATCATGGATCTCTTAAACACGAGCAAGCTCATTTCGATTTGACAAGAATTGCGGCGGAAAATTTTAAAAAGAGAGTCCTGAAAGCAGATTTGACTGTAGAAGACCATGACAGTGAAATCCAATACCAATATATTGAGGCTTTTCGAGAGATGAATAAATTACAGAAACAATATGATTGGGAAACCAAGCATGGAATTAACAAAGTGGAGCAAGCCTCTTGGGAGAATAAAATCAATAAACAAATCATGGAAATTTACGGCTCACAACAGTAAACTCCCTTGGTCCAATTCATAATAACGAAATTTCAAGGAATCAATAGTATTAAGCATTTGTAGGCGACGTTTACCGAAAATTTGTCCTCCTAATAAAATAGTACTTTGTGGGCTAATTTTCGTTTCCAATATAGGATCTGGTTTACTGAGTAAAATATAATCTAGGTAAACACCCTTGGGAAAGTATTCACCTACAAAGACTAATTTTTGCTGGTGTAACAATAGTCGCCCACCTTGCAATGGTCTGTAACCGATAAAATTTTCATCACTCAGAAATCTAACACTAGTAACTCCTTTGGATAAGGCGTAGTTTTTAATATGATATTGATAAGCTAAACTATCCTCCTTAAAACTTGGATCAGCCATAATGAATAGGGTATTTCCTTTCTTAAAAGTAACTACGGAATGCTTTGAAATAGCCATAATACGGCCTTCAAGTAAGTAATAATTAATGGTTGACATACCAATAGAATAGAACAAATAAGTGGTTACTGCACCTGATAGCCATTTTAGCATATTGGCTTTTTGGGTGTAATATGTATACCATACTAGAAAAAGGGAAAGATATAAACACCACACTTCCAACTTGTCCAAATACAAATTTTCAAGAAGGTAATTTGGTAATAATTTTGGTAGGCCTACGAAATAATTTACCATACCAGCACTGAGCTCAACCCAGAACTGAACTATACCAACTAACCAGCTCCATGACAAAATGAAAAAAGAAGTATTAAAATAGGGCCAATCACCAATATATTGGCTAACAATATTACTAGAGGGTTCACTAATAGAAAATAAGTTGGAAACTGGTGAAAATAAAAAATACTTAGTGGAAAAGTCCCTAGTTGTGCAGCTATGGTCAATACACTGATATCCCATACAAATTTTGTAAATAAATTGCTCGGTAAATAAAGCTTACTTAGCATAGGATAAAATAAGAAAATACCCAGCATAGCCGTAAAGGACAGTTGAAAACCTACGTTATAAATTGCATTAGGGTCAAAAAGCAAAATTAGTATCGCCGAGATGGCCAAAGCGTTTAAGGCATAGTTTTTCTTGTTAAAAGTATGTCCAATAAATAGAATACTAAACATCACCGACGCTCTAATCACGGACGGCGGAAGACCAGTAATTATGGAATAAAATAGTAATATGGAGATAATTAAACCTAAGAATACATACTTACCAAATCGAAAACGTTTTATCCAACCGAGTAAAAAAGATAATAACATTACCAAAACACCAACGTGTAAACCTGAAACAGAAATGATATGTACGGTACCAGAAATTGTAAAATCTTGAATTTGATCCGTATGTAAATCATCCCTCCTCCCCAAAAGCATCGCTTTTATTAACCCATAAGCCCGATCATTCTGGATTTCTTGTCGAAGGACTTTTTCTGCCCATGCCGAAACAGTAAGAGCGTTTAACCGAATATCAAAACTCTCAACCTTTTTATCCAGTGTAGTAATAAACCGGTCATCCTTCACATAATCTGTAAAATGAATTCCACGGTTTTCCAAAAACTGAGCATAATCGAACTCCAAAGGATTTAAAGGGTGCTTCGGTAGTTTGGGGGAGCCCTTGATCAGTAAATGATCGTTTAACTTTGGAATTTCACTTCCTTTTAACGGAAATGCACCTTGAATTTTAGCATCAATGGCATACCATTTGTCTTGGTATTTTACATTATCTACTTTTAATTCGATTCTAACCGAGTTACTGCGGTTCTGGGGTAAGGAAGTAACCGTAGCTTCATAATATTCCGCATTTACAAGTCGAACGTCGTCAAGGATGGCTTGGTAATCTTGGTTATTACGGTTCTTGACAAAAGAGCCAAGTTGAAGAAAAACTAAAAAAAGAAAAACCCCCGCAAGGACATTTTTGGAGAGCTTACTACAAATCCCTAAAACAAAAATGGAAAAAAGTAATAGCACCAATTGCCATAACTGTGGGATTGCAACCGGAATACTCACTAAATCCATCAATATAATACCAAGTATAAATGGTATTACAAAACCCATGAAAGGCACCCTAGAAAACATATCACTACTGGATTACAAAGCGCTTAGTGATAGTTTGACTACCACTAGAAACGCGAATGAAATAAATTCCTGAAGCGAAATTCCTAACGTTGATTTTATAAGCATTTTCTAATTCCCCAACCACACGGTTACCAGAAGAATTGAAAACTTCAATAGTATAAGCTTGATAGTTTGGTGTGTAAACATCTGCTACCAAGAATTCAGAACTTTTATCAAGCACCGGATTGGGGTAAATGGTAACCGCCATCTTTGTATCCGTTTTCCTTCCAAATTCAATAAGTTTGGCTCTTCTCTTACTCAGGCTAATTACTGCATGCATTCTATCCGTTTGATTTTGGGTAAACAAACCCATACATTGATCCGGCGAATAATCCATGTAATTATCAATCATATTTCTACTAATAGCACCCCTACAGGTAGAAAAAACAGGAACGCATTCCAAATCAGTCACCTGATTAGCAGCCTTTGCGGTTGGAGTATCTTCACAATAATCATTTCCACACACGGCATCGCCCCAAATATGAATTAACCCAAGCCAGTGACCCACTTCATGAGTAGTAGTCCGACCTAAGTTATACAGCTTACTTACAATAGGTGCTCCTTCCCTTCCAAAATATCTGTAGTCTATGATGATACCATCCGTGTCGTAATTATCATCCTCCTTTTCTAAACCAAGACCTTCTGTTCCATTGGTAATTCTTTCCACAGCTGGAAACTGGGCAGAACCTAAATAACGGGAAGCTAATTTGCAAACCCAAATATTCAAATACCGGTCCGTACGCCAAGGACTTGAAATGGATGCCAATTTTGCAGCATCCGTCAAAGGATTAAATTCTTTGACGGATGTATACTGATGTACTATGTTAACCAGTTCAAATCTAATTTTTGTATCAACACCTAACGAATCAGAATAAAAAGTATTTGTCCCAGACAAACGTGCATAATCTTCATTGAGTACCTCAATCTGACTTTTGACTTGACTGTCTAATATATTATTATCATCTGCCGAGCCATTACCTTGTTGATTTCCAATGGCAGTAGTGTTATAAACTACATGAACAACCACAGGGATTACTACTTCCTCCACGGCCGCCATCCTAAAAGCTTGACCACCAAGATTACTAAGATAATTCTGAATTATTAATTGACTCTCTTCTTTTTTTCTAAGGAGTTCAGGATGGTTTTGTATTAAAATTGCTTCTCGTTCTACACTACCACACCTTATCAGCTCCGCGTCAGTTGTTTGACAGAATACGTTTCCCGCCGATATTAAAGAAAAAATAAAAGAACAAAGAATCTTATTTTTCAGACTTATCATATGCATTAAGAATGTCCCGAACTAACCTATGACGTACCACATCTTTACCATCAAGTTCCACAAAACTTATTCCTTTCACCCCATGTAATACTTTTAATGAATCCACCAAGCCCGAATTTTGGTTTCTAGGTAAATCTATTTGCGTGATATCACCGGTAATGATTGCCTTACTACTGGGCCCCATTCTTGTTAGAAACATTTTCATTTGCATAGGGGTTGTATTTTGTGCCTCATCCAATAATATAAATGCATTATTTAAAGTCCGCCCACGCATATATGCCAACGGTGCAATTTCAATAGTGCGACTTTCTAGATACAATTTCAGCTTTTCGGGTGCAACCATATCTTCCAAGGCATCATATATTGGCCTTAAATAAGGATCAATCTTTTCTTTCAAATCACCTGGTAAAAAACCTAAATTTTCACCTGCCTCAACAGCCGGTCTGGTGATTATAATTTTTCTAACTTCCTTGTTTTTAAGTGCTCTAACTGCTATGGCTACTGCGGTGAAGGTCTTACCAGTACCGGCGGGCCCAACGGCAAACACCAAGTCGAACTTTGAAGCGGCTTCAACCAGAAGTTTTTGGTTTTGCGTTCTGGCTTTTACAGTCAGCCCTTTGTTTCCATAAAGTATGACCTCGTCGTCATCTTCAGCACTTTTGGCAGGTTTGCTTTCTACTCCCGATAGATAATTTTTAACACTATCCTTGGTTATCTTTCCATACTTCTGATAATGAGCCAATAAGGAGTCCAAAAGGTCAGATATCCTCATTATTTCCGGAGCCGTACCTTGAATACGAATCTCATTCCCTCTGGAAATTATTTTACTACCCGGAAAGGCGGCTGCTACTTCTTTGATGTTCGAATTATGAATACCTAAAAAATCGACCATCGATACATCTTCCAGTGTGATTATTTTTTCGAGCAAACGATAAATGTTTAAGCGGTTTTATAAATACTTTAAAATTTAGTAATAATAACCAAGAAATCGAATAAAACATTTTAATTATTGATTTAAATTCATCGCCCCTAGCGCCGTTAAATAAAAAAAAATTGGTCAACCTATTCATTTTCAGCCTCTGAGCCTACTCTTTAGATTTCCACCAAAAATTCAAACACAATAGAACTTTTCTGGTAGTCTTTCAATGACTATTTTTGTTGTACTCATGGAAAATCAAAACGGTAACTTCAGTTCTAATAAACCCACTACTCGACAAAGTGGAAGTCGAAAGCCAATCGGCACCAGATCGGCAGGGTTCGATCAAACTTTCAGTAAGTTACCTCCGCAAGCAATTGACTTGGAAGAAGCGGTTTTAGGTGCATTAATGATTGAAAAAGATGCACTTACGGCAGTTGCAGACATTTTACGACCGGAAAGTTTTTATAAAGAATCACATAAAAGGATTTATAAGGCGATTATCACCTTATTTGCTGATTCAGAGCCCATAGATATGCTCACTGTTACCTCTAAATTGCGGTCCACAGCCGAATTGGAAAGTATTGGTGGTGCAAGTTATATTATGGAATTAACCTCTAAGGTTAATTCAGCAGCAAACATAGAATTCCATGCAAGGATCATTTCTCAGGCTTCCATAAAAAGGGAACTTATAAAAATATCCTCAGAGATTCAAAAAGAAGCGTTCGAAGACACTACCGACGTATTTCGACTTTTAGATAAAACGGAGCAAGCCCTATTCCAGATTTCAGAGTCCAATATTAAAAAGAACTATGCTGACATGGGAGTTCTCATGCGTCAGGCATTGGCTGAGTTAGACGAGAAAAAAAATAATAAGGATGGTTTAACGGGCGTACCTTCTGGTTTTAGCGCACTCGACAGACTTACATCTGGTTGGCAAAAAACAGAATTAATGATTCTGGCAGCAAGGCCCGGTATGGGTAAAACCGCTTTCGTAGTGTCTTCCCTACGGAACGCTGCTGTTGATTTTAATATGCCAGTGGCTATTTTCTCATTAGAGATGTCCTCTGTTCAGCTAGTAAATCGTTTGATATCCGCTGAAGCTGAAATTGATAGTGAGAAAATTCGAAAAGGAAGTCTTGCTCCACATGAATGGGAGCAGTTGCACCATAGAATTCATAGGCTTACCAACGCCCCCATATTTATAGATGATACACCTGCCCTATCTATTTTGGAACTACGCGCCAAATGTCGAAGGTTGAAGGCCCAACACGATATCCAAATGATTGTGATTGATTACCTTCAATTAATGACCGGGGATACGGGTGGTAAAGGAGCAGGTAATCGAGAACAAGAAATTGCGCAAATTTCAAGGTCACTCAAAAACTTAGCCAAAGAACTAGATGTACCGGTTATTGCACTTTCTCAGTTGAGCCGTGCTGTAGAAACAAGAGGGGGTGAGAAACGCCCTCAGCTTTCCGATTTGCGTGAGTCTGGTTCTATTGAGCAGGATGCAGACATGGTAATCTTCTTGTACCGACCTGAGTATTATGGCATTACGGAAGATGAAGCCGGAAACTCAGTGGCTGGAATTGGGGAAGTAATTTTGGCAAAAAACAGGGCAGGTTCCTTGGATACAATACAATTGAAGTTTATTGGTAAGTATACCAAGTTTACCGACATAGATGGCCAATTCACTCCACAAGCCAACTCTGTGGACCGACCTATTACCAACAAAAACCCAATTGCGTCTTTTGAGAGTAACGCCGCTGCACCTTCTAGTTCAGGTACGCTAAGAAGTCGTGCAAACGACCTGAGTAATTTCGATTATAAAGGCCCCGATGAAGAACCTCCTTTTTAAAAAACTCCCCCTCTTTTATATAGGGGAAGTTTTTTTTGCCACCGTATCACTGATTTTGGACTTTATGATGATTCCCAAACGACCGAGTCGTCAGGTGGCCAATTAGTTTCTATTTTTCCATTCTAGTAAAGCAATATTTTCAACATGATGCGTGTTGGGGAACATATCCACTGGCTGTACTTTAACTACCTGATAGTGTTCCGACATTAAAGCCAAATCACGTGCTTGTGTAGCTGAATTACAACTTACATAAACGATGCGATCAGGTGAAGCGTTGAGTATCGTTTCAATAACTGGTACATCCATCCCTGCCCTTGGTGGATCTGTTATAATCACATCGGGACGGCCATGTTTCTTAACAAATGCATCATTTAAAAGGTACCGCATATCTCCTGCATAAAATTCCGTATTGGTTACTCCGTTAAGTTGTGAATTAATGCGGGCATCGGCCACAGCAGCCTCTACATATTCTAACCCAATAACTTTTTTAGCTTTACTTGCTACAAAATTGGCGATAGTACCGGTGCCAGTATACAAGTCGTATACCAATTCAGATCCAGTTAATCCAGCAAATTCACGTGTAATTTTGAACAACTCATAGGCTTGCTCCGAGTTGGTTTGATAAAAGGATTTGGGTCCAACATGAAAAGTGAGGTTTTCCATTGTTTCCCGAATCTTTTCGGTTCCACTATAATTGATAACCTCTTGATCCTGATAAGAATCATTTCCTTTCAAATTTACAATATAGTTTAGAGATGTAATTTCAGGATGGTTATTTTGTAAATAAACCATGACCTTTTCAATAGCTTCCGAATTGTTTTCTCCAAATTGAACAATAACCATCACGTCACCAGAATTGGCTGTACGTATCACTACATTCCGAAGTATTCCTCTGTTGAAACGTACGTCGTAGTACTGAATGCCCGATTCTAATCCAAATGCATGCAGAGAATTCCTTATCGCATTGGAAGGATCCGGTTGTAAGTGACAATGCTCTACAGTAAATATTTTATCAAAACGTTTTGGCACATGGAAGCCGAGGGCAAATTTATCAAAGTGATCCCCAGAGTCAACTTGCTCCTTGGTTAACCACCTCCAATTGGAAAATGTATATTCTAATTTGTTGCGATACAATTCTGTTTTAGGCGCTCCTACAATCGGATTGATTGTTATATCCTTAAGATGCCCTATTCGTTCAAAATGATCGAGTACTTGCTGTTGTTTGAATTTGAGTTGGTGCTCATATCCGATATGCTGCCATTTACAACCGCCACATAATCCAAAATGAGAACAATAGGGTTCTACTCTTAAATTGGAACGACTATGTATTTTGGTGACCACTGCTTCTTTTAACTTTTTCTTAGTCTTTACTACCCTAAGATCTACAATATCACCCGGGGCAACATCTCCTTCTACGAACACAACACCTTCCTCGGATTTATAAATACATTTTCCTTCGGCGGCAAAATCAGTAATTTCAACTTTTTCGTAACTTATATTCTTATTCATATTATTATTTTAGTTCAACCTATTTTGTAACTTAATATTCTCTTATTCTGAATCGCATCCAAAATGAAATTTAAGTTTACAATTTTTCTCCTTTTTGCTTTCCTCAATGCCAATGCTACACACATTGTTGGAGGACATCTTTTTTTTAACGCTAGCAAATCTGCCCAATATAATTATACCGTTGGCTTAACGATGTATTTTGATGCATTAAACGGTAATCCAGGCGCAGAAGACGAATTTGCTAATATTTTCATTTTCCGAAAAAGAGATAATGTTCTTATGGCTTCGGTTCAAACCCCAAAAATAGAACGAAAATCTATTACCTACGCTAATCCCGTGTGCGGAATATCAACTTTACAGACATATATGATTACTTATGCGCTAGATGTGCGCCTTGAGGTAACTGCTTTTTCGGATGAAGAAGGTTATTATATGATCTGGGATCGATGTTGCCGTAACAATTCCATTACTAATATCAAGAACCCTGGTGATGCCGGAAGTTTGTTTTACCTTGAATTCCCTCCTATCTCCAAATTGGGAATTCCTTTCGTAAACTCTTCTCCCCATTTCTCAGAAATTAAAGGAGATTATGCCTGTGTCAATTCTCCGTTTGTATTTGATTTTGGAGGTACGGATGCCGATGGAGATAGTTTAGTTTACACTTTGGTTACTCCACGACAAGGATATTCAAATCGTAATAACCCAAGTACTTTTGGTGTTGGTTCTTCCAATTACCCTACCCTAGTATGGAATGATGGCATTACCATAGACAATGTGATTCCAGGTTCGCTTCCCCTCAAGGTTAATAAAAACAATGGTATTCTCAGTGTAACGGCAAGTAACACCGGTTTGTACGTTTTTGAGGTAGAAGTAAAAGAATATAGAAATAAACAACTCATAGGTAAAGTAACACGAGATTTTCAACTCAAGGTGGTCGATTGTCCCAAACAAGACCCTCCCAAATTACTATTCAAACAAAAAGGGAAAACGGAGTTCTATTCCGGAAACCAAATTATAAAAATGAATAAAAGTGATCCAAATTGTTTTGAAGTCATAGTGACAGACCCCTCGCCAAACCAAACCATAAAAGTAAACGGTGTGGCTGTCGATCGTACCAAAAATTATTTTTCAATACTCCCTGCCACCTTCAAAACAACGTTAGGGAATGATACCCTACGATTTGAGGTTTGTTTGGAAGATTGCTTTGTTACCTATGATAACCGCCCAATAGAAATTCAACTTATAGCAGAAGACGAAACCTGCCCAATACCGCTACAAGACACTTTGTCTATATATATTCAAAGGCCTGAAAGTGGTAATACTCCCCCTGTGGTGACTACCAGCTTAGCCAGCGACACGGTACATGTATCTTCGGGAAAGTCGACCACCTTTACGGTTTTTGGAAATGACGCAGATATGGATCCACTTACTATTTCTGCCAGCGGCATTGATTTTAACATGACAACCTATGATATGAAATTTCCAATAGCAACAGGCACAGGAAAGGTTTCACAGCTATTCAGTTGGCAACCACCGTGTAATGCAAAAAAAGGAGATGTTCTGGCGGTTAACTTTTTACTTCAAGACCAAAGATGCCCCGGAAACTCCCTGAATAAATCCAAGATCGTTTATTTTATTATTGACGAAAACTTAAATAACCCGCCCACTATTGCTTCCTCCATAGCAGAAGGGCATTTAACCTATAATATTGGAAGTTCCGATCCCATTACGTTTGATATTTTTGGCAGCGACATTGACACCAACCTTATAGCGCTTTCCGCTACCGGACGCAATTTTGATTTAACCGACTTGGGCATGCAGTTTCAGGACAAGACAGGAATTCATTCCATTTCATCCACTTTTAATTGGAACCCCGAATGTAAAGTACTTCAAGGAAATGATACCCACGAATATATTATCGATTTTACTATAACCGATAAAAGCTGTTCGGAAATAAAAACATCCATACCGATGGTAATCAATATTGAGAAAAGCCCCAATCAAGAAATGCCTGAAATGCCAAATGTACTCACGCCAAACGGTGATGGTGCAAATGACTTTCTGGTTTTAGAGGATTTACCTGACGATACTTGTGATCAAATTTTCAAGGACATTGCAGTCTATAACCGTTGGGGCAAACAAGTGTATTATTCTAAGATTCGGAAAAATTGGCACCCAGATAATATTTCAGCAGGCTATTATTACTATCTTATTCGTTTCACTAACAAAACACTCAAAAGTGGATTAACGATTATAAAATAAACATATTAAAAGTATTAAATGTTTGATATGTTAATACTTTTAATATGCTTAAATAAATCGACACATAACTGTTATACAGCAAATTACGAATATTTACTATTTGTACTTTTATTTCTTTTTATATTTTAAATACATTTAATAAGTTTATTATATATCAAAAAGATAAATACAATTTAATATTTATTAAAAATATAATACTTTCGAAATGTACTTCAATTTAATATTTGAATTATTTAATGAAATTAAAAGACAGTTACTTTTGTATATATAGGCCACAAATAAACCTCCCGAATCCATCGAACCAGTAAGCTCCTAAAATATTATTCAATATTATTTAGAGTTCTGAACCAGTATCCTGTACTTTGTACCGAGAAAATAAACAAAATACGTTATTTGGTAATTTGATAACTTATTGATTTTCTTTTGACACCAATAAAATAAGAATTTTTTAATGAAGCGAAAACTTGCCGGCATAGTCGTACTTGGCTGTATGATTATGCCACAACAGTTATTTGCCCAACGTTTGTTAATGGATATGGTTGACACCACCAAGCAAATGGGCAAAGGTCTACTTTCCATTTATCAGCGATACGACCGTGTCAAATTGAGTGGCTACTTTCAACCGCAGTTCCAGATGATTTCTAGTCAGGGTGCAGAAACTTATGCGGGACCAGACTTTGCAGATAACTCCAATAACCGATTTTTATTAAGACGTGGCAGACTAAAAGTGGGGTATGCTCATTTGAACAACCAAGGGCAAACTACTACTAATTTTGTCATGCAATTCGATGGAACAGAACGAGGAGTCGTTATTCGTGATTTCTGGGGAAGGTTTTACGATACCAAATTCAATGTATTTTCGGTCACTATGGGGATGTTTTCCCGTCCATTTGGCTATGAAATAAATGTTTCATCCAGTCATCGAGAAACACCAGAAAGAGGGAGAATGTCACAAATACTAATGAAATCGGAACGTGATTTGGGCGCAATGGTCACTATAAACCCTAAACTGAAAAATAAAAATTTCCCAAAGTTGGCACTTGATATTGGTGTTTTCAATGGACAAGGACTGGCCGGTGTTACTGATTTCGACAGCCATAAAGATTTAATAAGCCATTTAATTCTCAAGCCAACTCCCCTTTTCGGTAAGGGATCCCCAATCATATCGGGTGGATTGTCTATTTATAGAGGAGGAATAGTGAACCAATCTGACTTGATTTATAAAATGAACAATCACCAAGACATTTATGTCATGCAAAAAGATTCGGCTCGAAGAAATTTCCAGGCTATTAATCCGCGACAGTATTATGGCGCGGATTTTCAAGTAAAAATTCCATTTCGTAATTTTCAAACAGAGTTACGAGCAGAGGTGATATCAGGTACACAAACAGGTACCGCCAATTCGAGTGCCTCTCCAGGTGCCTACCCTATTACCAATAAACTTTATGACCCGCTCTATATCAGGAAATTCAACGGGGCTTATTTTTATTTCTTGCAAGAACTAGGAAGCCCTGACCATCAATTTTTACTTAAATACGATTGGTACGATCCTAATACCCAAGTAAATGGAAATGATATTTCTCTTAATTTTGGGCTTTCAGTGGCTGATATCAAATACAATACCTTAGGTTTGGGGTATGTATACCACGCCAACTCGACCTTAAAATTTGTTTTTTACTATGAATTTGTAAAAAATGAATCCACCAGTATCAATAACTTCACTCGGGACGTATCCGACAACGTTTTTACATCGAGGTTACAGTTCACCTTTTAAAGTAGATGGAACATTTCCAAACCTTGCTAGAAGTACTTTTTTCCGGTATTGAAAGATAGAATTTACCTGATGCTGAATATAAAGCTGGTCCACTATATTGCCTAAAATACCCATAGGTACTTTATAGTTTAAAATATCATCCATTCTTACTCCATCAGCTATGGTGGTAAAGCGGTGCTCATGGTGCCAAAATGAATAAGGCCCAAACCGTTGTTCATCTACAAAATAAGACTTATCCTCCACATGGGTAATTTCGGTGCACCATTTCATAGGAATGCCTAAAACTGGTTTTACCGTATACCGGATTACTTGACCCGCATAAATGGTGGAGCCGTGATACTTGGACTCCACCACAAAATCCATATACTTAGGGGTTATTTCTTTTAAATTCTCAGGATTAGAAAAAAAATTCCATGCTTCCTCCAAACTAATTGGTAAAACTTGGCTAAAATGAAGTTCTCTCACAAGTTATAGCTATAATAAAAACTTATTTATCAACTCAATCCTTTCATTGTCAAAGCAATACGTTTTCTGTTAAAATCTACCTCTACGACTTTGACAGTCACAATTTGTTGTAATTTTACTACTTCATTCGGATCTTTTACAAATTTATCTGCCAACTGGGATACATGTACCAAGCCATCTTGTTTGACCCCAATATCTACAAATGCACCAAAGGCAGTGATATTTGTTACTTTACCCGCTAAAATCATACCAATAATTAAATCTTCCGGTTTACGCACGGAACTGTCAAATTCGAATTTTTGAATTTCTGACCTTGGATCACGAGATGGCTTTTCTAATTCCTTCATGATATCCTGCAAAGTAGGAAGCCCCACCGATGCGGAAACATATTTATGAATGGTGATTTGCTTTCTTTTTTCAGCTGATTGCATCAATTCGTTAACAGAAGTATTAATATCCTTAGCCATCTGTTTTACAATTTCATACCGTTCTGGGTGAACCGCACTGTTATCTAATGGGTTTTCGGCATGCTCAATACGTAAAAATCCAGCAGCTTGCTCAAAGGCCTTTTCCCCTAATCTAGGAACTTTCAACAGTTGCTGCCTTGTCTTGAAATTTCCATGTTTATTCCGAAAATCTACAATATTCTGAGCAATGGAAGGCCCCAATCCTGAAACATACCTTAAAAGATGCTTGCTGGCAGTATTTAAATTGACCCCCACGGCATTTACACAACTTTCTACGACAGTATCCAATTCATTTTTTAGGGAAGCCTGATCTACATCATGCTGGTACTGGCCCACCCCAATGGACTTTGGGTCTATTTTTACCAGCTCAGCAAGTGGATCCATCAAACGACGACCAATCGATACACTCCCTCTTACGGTAACGTCTTTTTCAGGAAATTCTTCACGTGCTACGTCGGAGGCAGAATAAATGGATGCGCCTTGCTCACTTACTAAAAAAAGCCCAATTGAATCCACTAAATGATTGGCTTCTAAGAATTTTCGAATAAAATCTTCTGTTTCCCGTCCAGCCGTACCATTTCCAACGGCAATACTTTCCACCCCATACTTCTCGATAAAAGCCTTGGTAACCCGTTCTGCTTCCATGCCCCGATCGAAGGGATAGATAACGGCATCAGCTAATAACTGTCCGTTTTTGTCCAAGACAACCACCTTACATCCCGTTCTATACCCAGGATCAATCGCCATCACCATTTTTTGACCTAATGGCGAAGCAAGTAATAATTGTCGCAAGTTTTCAGAAAAAATCTTGATAGCATAAACATCTGCCTTTTCTTTAGATAATTTACTGAATTCTGTTTCAAGACTAGGCTTTAAGAGACGTTTGTAGCTGTCAGATACTGCCGCTATCATCTGATCTTTACAATCCGAAGTACCACGAACAAAAAGTCTGTCTAATGTTTCCAAAGCGTCCTCCTCATCAGGTGCAATGTTTATTGATAAAAAACCTTCTTGTTCGCCCCGTCGTAATGCCAACAACCGATGCGAAGGAATTTTCGACAAAACTTCCGTATAATCGAAATAATCTCGGTACTTCTCTCCTTCCACTTCCTTTTTCTTTTTAATCTTAGAAGTAATCACAGACGACCGCTGAAAAAGTCCACGAACCTTTAATCTGGCTTCCTGGTTTTCGTTGATCTTTTCTGCTATTATATCACGGGCCCCTTGTAGTGCTTCCTCTGCACTGGACACATTCTCATTTAAATATGCAGAAGCCATCTCGAAAATACCATTCGCCTGACCTTTTAATATTAAATCAGCAAGTGGTTCCAAACCTTTTTCGATAGCCGCAACAGCTCTTGTTTTCCTTTTTTGTTTGTATGGTAAATAAATATCTTCCAATTCAACCAAAGAAAAAACAGCATTAATGGACTTACGTAGCGCCTCAGTCAGCTTACCTTGCTCGTTAATAGATTTCAATATGGCCTCACGACGTTTTTCTACATCTACTTGTTTTTGATGTGCATCCTTAATAGCTCCGATCTGTACTTCATCCAGTCCACCCGTTGCTTCTTTCCTATAGCGTGCAATAAAGGGTAAAGTAGCTCCCTCTTCAAAAAGGGAAATGGTACTTATTACTTGCTGTTCTGAAACAGCACATTGAGCCGATATTAACTTATAATTCATTTTAAAATAGTATTTCCTTCTATAAAGAGCGTAAAAATTGACTAATTACGCTGCGTGTTGTTTAATTTTGAAAAAGCCCCTAAGCTATTCTTTCTAAAAGTGCCATATAAAAACCATCCACATTTTCCGCATAAGGGCTGGTTCTGTGTTCCTTCACAAGTTTCCATTTTTGGACATTTTCTCCAATAAATCGTGATACTTGCCATTCAGACTCCGACGGTAAAATACTACAAGTGGCATAAACCATATTCCCACCAATTTTAACCATTTTAGAATAATTAGATAATAACTCTGCTTGAGTCTGACGAATTTGATCTAAAAATTTTTGAGTAAGTTTCCATTTACTATCGGGACTTCTCCTTAAGACTCCTAAACCAGTACAAGGCACATCCAATAATAATTTGTCCACTTGATTATACAGAGAGGAAATGGTGCTTTCTCCGGTGATTAACTGGGTTCTTAAATTGGTTGCTCCATTTCTTTTGGCGCGTTTTTCCAATTCCATAAGTTTTACACGTTCAATATCCATCGCCAAAATACGTCCTTTACCCTCTAATAAAGCAGCAAAATGAAGACTTTTTCCACCTGCACCAGCACAGGCATCCACCACAAAATCACCTGGTTGTGGATTTAAAAACGGCGCGATCAACTGAGATCCAGCATCCTGAATCTCAAAAAAACCCATTTGGAAACTATCCCTACTCATTAAATTTTGTCGTTTCTTAAGCATTAGCCCAAAAGGGACACCCGAAAGTGTTTCTGTTTCTTCAAACCCTAATATTTCGCGTACTTGTTTAATACTAGATTTTAAGGGATTAACACGAATATACAACGGAGCTTGACAGTTTTGCCCCATTAATTCAGTCACCCATTTCTCATTCAATTCCTTAACCCCCACTTTATCCAGCCATTCGGGAATTGCATGAATGACACTCCTAATATTTACAGCTTTTGCATAATGCTCTTTAACCATCTCTTCGGTAAGGTCCTCTACCATAACCCATTCTGGGAGCTCGGAGGAAGGTTCATTACCCAAATGTATAGACTTCAGAATCAACCAAGTATAAAAAATTGATTTCATATCGGATTGAACTAGAGCGTCTGTTTTTCCTGCACAAAATGTTATTAATGACCACCATCTACAGGTATCGTATATATTTTCTGCAATAAAAGAACGATCTCGTTTACCCCACTTTTTATTAGATTTTAGCAACTCATCGACTACCTGATCAGCATGTCGGTGGTCAATAAATATTTCTTTCATGCCGAATAGTACAGCATCCACAAGCCCTTTATGTAATTTCATTGTAATTCTATTGGTTAAATTAGATTCAAGTAATGGAAAGCATTCATAACCTTTAAAGCTGTCGTACCTCTGCAAACCAACTTTTTCAAAGTTAATTATTAACTTGTCGTAGTTTGCGTAAAACTGAGATTGAGCAACTAGTTATTAAATAGTATCGACAAAATTAGCGATTGCGACCCATGAAATTATCTACTAATACCGAAATGTTCATACATAAAAATCAAAAGGAAGTTTTTGATACCATTCATATTCCGGAAAAATTAATAGCATTCTTCTCTTCCTATTCCTCCACATTAAATAAAACCGATTACGGATATTATTGGAAAGTCTCTCCGAATAAATCCCATATGGTAAAAATTAGATTGTTAATTCCTTCTGAAAAAAATGAAATACAGTTTGAATGGGAATTTAGTGGGGAGACCACACTGGTTGAAATTAATATAGAACCTGTTTCCTCCAACACCTGCCTCATCAAGGTAACTGAAACAGGCTGGGAGAAAGATTCGGTAGGCCTTGAAAAGTACAACCGACAAATGAAAGTTTGGTCCTATTTTGTGATACGCCTGAAACTTTACTTAGAACATGGTTTGAATTTACAACCGAAACAATAATAGGTCTCTTTGCATGCTATATGTGACTATACTAATATAATTTGGGTCTGTAAAATATAATATTATTCCAATAAACTTATAATTGAGTTCCGTTTAAATATATCAATATTGTACAATTTGTCAACAATATACTACTGGCAAGTCTATGAAACTCAGCTTGATCAAAAATAAAATGAATAGTGAATAATTTTTATACTATTTTTGAATCTAAAACAAATAGTATTTAACCAATATCATGCCACAAAATAACACTGAAAAATTATTTATAAAAATAGTACTATTGTTATTTACTTTCTTTGCGAGCACCAAACTCTTCTCTCAAGACCTCTCTCCGAATCTGGTAGTAGGGATATGGCTTAATGAAAGCACCAAGGAAAAAATAGAAATTTATAGGAAAGGGGATTATTTTGAAGGTAAGCTTATTTCAGGAATTAACATTATTTCTAAAGATGGTGAAAATTTCAAGTTGGATACTAAAAATTCAGATCCTTCTCTGCGCAATCGGAGTTTATACAACTTGGCAATTCTTACTAATTTCCAGTTTCAAGAGGATTCTTGGGATGATGGAAAACTTTATGACTTTAAGAGTGGTAAAGAATATGATGCCATCATAAGAATGAAAAATAATATATTAGAAATCAGAAGTTATATTGGAATCTTACTTTTTGGACGTTCCACCTATTGGCACCGTGTTAAATAGTACCATATCATCTTAGGCCTTCCTTCTCACAGTCGCTTAACTTTTTACGGATCCGTTTTGATTTGAGCCTTGAATGACATATTTAGCTCCCATCACTTTATGGTAAGATGTATCAGATAAGTTACCAACTGAAACGTATTATACCCTTCCTATCCGTAACACTCGGGGTTTGTAAGTAATTGGGTCGTCCAAAGCGGCCCATTTGAATTTTAACACTGTACTACTAAGCTCCCAAACAAAGACATTAATCAACTTATTTTAAATCAGTTACCTCTTTTTAAATTCACAAAAAGGTTTGCTACAATTGAATGGTAATAATTTTCCAATAAGCAATATTGTACGTTAAAATGTAGCTGATTCAAAAATGAGCAGGTAAAAAATATCGAAGATACTTTAGAACAACCCCTTGCCTCTAAATAAATATTAAGATATTTGTAAATTATATAATCATTCTTTATTTGATTATTTCAACTATTTATCAAAACCAAACCAAATACTCATGAATTTTGAGACACTTCAATTGCACGCCGGACAAGAAGTAGACCCTACTACCAACTCACGAGCAGTGCCTTTGTACCAAACAACCTCTTATGTTTTTAATAATTCGGAACATGCCGCAAACTTATTTGCGCTAAAAGAATTTGGAAATATCTACACGCGCATCATGAATCCTACCACCGACGTATTCGAAAAACGTATGGCGGCCTTGGAAGGTGGTGTAGCAGCACTCGCTACCGCATCAGGACATTCTGCGCAATTTTTAGCCATTAATAACATCACTACAGTAGGCGATAATTTTGTTACTACTTCCTTTTTATACGGCGGCTCTTTTAATCAATTCAAAAATTCCTTCAAAAATATCGGAGTAGAAGCACGTTTTGCGAATGGGGACGATGTAGCGAGTTTCGAAGAACTGATTGATGAACGCACTAAGTTAATCTATTTGGAAACGATCGGGAATCCGGGTTTCAGCGTTCCAGATTTTGAAGCATTTGCAGCACTTGCCAAAAAATACGATTTGCCATTGGTAGTCGATAATACATTTGGTGCCGGTGGCGCTATTTGCCAGCCTATCAAACATGGTGCAAATGTGGTAGTGGAATCTGCCACAAAATGGATTGGTGGCCATGGTACTTCCATTGGTGGTGTGATCGTTGATGCCGGGACTTTCAATTGGGGTAATGGCAAATACCCTCAATTTACAGAGCCTTCCCCATCTTACCATGGATTGGTATTTAATGACGTATTTGGAATTGGCGGCCCTTTTGGAAATATACAATTTATTATTCGTGCTCGTGTGGAAGGCTTACGCGACTGGGGTGCTGCTATTTCACCATTTAATTCCTTCCTCTTTATTCAGGGACTAGAAACGCTGTCATTAAGAGTTGAAAGAACTTGTGAAAATGCAATTAAACTTGCAAAATGGCTAGAAGCAAATGATGCAGTTGAATCGGTTAATTATCCAGGATTGGAGGACAATCAATACCATTCCTTGGCTAAAAAGTATTTAACTCGAGGCTTCGGTGGAGTATTATCATTTAAGTTGAAAGGTGACAAATCTACTGCCGAGAAATTAGTAAATAACTTGAAACTCATAAGTAATGTGGCTAATGTGGGTGACGCTAAAACGCTAATTATCCATCCTGCATCTACAACCCATTCCCAACTGCCAGAAGCAGCTCAGCTGAATGCCGGTGTTAGCCCCACTGGATTAAGGGTTTCATTAGGTATTGAACATATTGATGATATTATTGCTGATCTTGATAGCGCCATAAAACCCTTGTAATAAATTATTAATTACCAATAGGTTATCATTTTTTCAATTAAAAAGGCCGACAGAGAAATCTATCGGCCTTTTTAATTGAAATTAAACTAATTAATCATTCTATACTTTTATTACTTATAGTATAAACTATAAGTAATATTACATTTTATATTTAATAAAAAATTTGTACTTACTATACTATTTAATAAGTCCTTCTAAATGGAACAGGAACGCATACTGTAACGCCACTTCCTTTAGATAATCAAAACGACCAGAAGCGCCACCATGTCCTGCTTCCATATTGGTTTTCAATAGCAATAGGTTATGATTAGTTTTGTGTGTTCTGAGCCGAGCAACCCATTTTGCGGGTTCGAAATATTGTACCTGACTATCGTGCAGTCCAGTAGTAATTAACATATTGGGATAATCCATTTTTTTTACGTTGTCGTAAGGAGAGTAACTTTTCATATAAAAGTAGTCTGCTTCCCTTTTAGGGTTACCCCATTCATCAAATTCATTGGTAGTAAGTGGTATACTTTCATCGAGCATGGTCGTCACTACATCTACAAATGGCACATCGGCCAAGATCCCATTCCATAGATCCGGACGGAGATTTACAATTGCTCCCATCAGCAAACCACCCGCGCTTCCACCTTCTGCATACAGATGCTCTTTGCTGGTATATTTATGGGTTAACAGATATTCGGCACAGGCAATAAAATCAGTGAAAGTATTCATTTTTTTGAACAATTTACCATCCTCATACCAGTGCCTACCCAGTTCTTGTCCCCCACGTATGTGTGCAATTGCAAATGCAAAACCCCGGTCTAATAATGAAAGTCTAGTAGTACTAAAACCTGCATCAATGCTATTACCATAAGAACCATAGCCATAAAGCAATAGGGGTTGTGAAGCATTTTTTAGAAAACCTTTTTTATAAACAATGGAGACTGGAACCCTTACCCCATCTGGCGCGTCAGCATACACCCTCTCGGTTATATAATCGGCACCATCATACCCTCCCACCACCTCCTGCTGTTTCAGAAGCACTTTTTCACCTGTTTCCATATGGTAATCAAAAACCGAGGAAGGTGTAGTCATAGAGGTATAAACGTACCTTAATTTCCTGCTGGCATAATCGGGATTCGATCCCGTATACGCCATATAAGTCGGTTCTCCAAAATCTACATAATGCGTAGTATTTTGGATTAAGTTTTCAATCCGTAACTGTACCAGGCCATTTTTACGTTCAGATATAACCAAGTAATTTTTAAACACGTCGATATCCTCTAAAAGTACATCTGAACGATGGGCAATGATCTCTACCCAGTTTTCAATAGCCGTGGCAGACTCCGGCGTTTTCAT
>CAXBLH010000021.1:0-24251 GCA_963976315.1 uncultured Dyadobacter sp. | reverse complement strand
TGAAAAAAAATATGTTTTAGTAGCCCAAATAGAACATCAATTAGTACTTGGTGATATAGCAGTTGAATTTATAGTTGAAATCTGAAATCATGGGTTATTTAAGAAAAATTAGCGGAGCGGGTATTATTTGTGCCACTCTGGCATTTGGATATGCTTGCCAAAATACGCAAAAAAGCGAAACAGAATCTACCTCGGAAAAGGCAGAAATTTCTTACATTTTTGGCGATGATCGCCCCTTTCCAGAATGTCATGCCTCTACGCTGGTAAGACTTCCTGACGGTCAGTTTCTGGTGGCTTGGTTTGGGGGTACCGAGGAAAAAGATCCTGACGTCGGTATTTGGCTTTCAAAAGGAACACCAGGGAACTGGAGCTCACCCATTGAAGTGGCCAAAATAAGAGAAGATGCCCATTGGAATCCTGTCTTGCAGCTAGCTGACGACGGTAAAGTAATTCTTTATTTCAAAGTAGGTAAAGTAATTCCTACTTGGGAAACTTGGGTGCAAACCTCTAATGATGGTGGTGAAACTTGGTCGGTGGCTACTGAATTAGTGGCAGGTGATAAAGGTGGCCGTGGTCCGGTAAAAGATAAATTGATCGTGCTTAACGATGGAACTTGGCTTGCAGGTTCTTCCAACGAGGAAAATGGATGGAGGGTATATGTAGACCGTAGTGAAGACCAAGGTAAAACATGGGTTCGGTCGGATTATTTCAATATCGACACCACTCAAATAAAAGGTAAAGGGGCAATTCAGCCAACACTTTGGGAATCGGAGCCAGGTAAAATTCATATGCTGGTTCGTACTACTGGCGGTAAAATCGGGAGAAGTGACTCCGATGATAATGGAAAAACCTGGACAACGATTGAAGCGATTTCCTTGCCCAATCCAAATAGTGGCATTGATTTAGCCAAATTGGATGATGGGTCATTGGTGTTGGCATACAATCCGGACGATCAGGATTGGGGATCAAGATCTCCATTATCGATTGGTATGTCTCATGACAATGGAAAGACTTGGGTGGAACGGTTTGATTTGGACAAAGGTGAACGTAAGGATGAGTTTTCATATCCTGCAATCATTAGCTGGGGCGACTCCGTTGCTGTTTCCTATACTTGGAACCGTCAGAAAATTGCTTTTTGGAAAGGAAGTAAGTCAGATATAGAAAGACTTTCGAAATAAGTTATAGATAATCCTTGAAAAATTTCACCCGATGTTGTTTCCCATAGGAATGCAGCATCGGGTGTTTTTTTGATATTTTCTTTTAAAGGCAGGTTTCCATTTGCTGAAACCAAAAATTGTCCTCCAATAGCATTGGCGATCAGTTTCATTACTTTAAGTATTTTTTCAGGTGGTCTTTTTTCACAGACTTCATTCCATCTGCCACTATTTTAGCATTTAGTCTAGCAACAGCTTGTGTGGTATGCGTATGATCCGTTTTAGTGAACAAATCGGTTTGCACTTTTTCAGGACTAGACCTACTTCCTCAATTATTCCATATAAAAAACTTCTTTGAGCGGCACCGTAATAGGGGAGTTGTCTGGATTGGTTTCCATGATATCGGCCATGTGTTTCCACCATTTTTGGACAATTTCGGTACTGCCCAAATCTTGGGAAGAGCCGTTGCCCGATTGCTTTTGAACGGCAAAAAGGACGTTGGTTCCTAGAATAATCGTAAATGCCATTGTCTTTCAAAAGTTTTTGAAGCTCTGGCCAAATCTCGTCATGTCTTTTTTTGTATTCATCAACTTGTCCAGCATTGAGTTTCATTTTAAAAGCAATTGACTTCATAATCGGTTTGTGGTTTGGTAAGATTTATATTTAGAAAAAATAGCGAATCGCGCTTTTACTCTATTCGTTATGAATTGTTTATTTCCAAACCTTAAAGAAGTTCGTTTTTACTCCAATGAAGGATTATTTTATCCAAAGTAATAGGCTTAATTCTGAATTTAGTGGAACATCTACTAAAAGGAATTTCCTACGATTCCTTCCAAAAACCCACAGTTAGCTTCCGGTTTTTTTTAAAAATATTTTGAATTAATACCCCCTTAATTCAAACGCTGAGCTATCAATAATTTCTACTTTTTTCTTCATTTTTTTCTGAATGATCTTAAAATGATGTTCATCTTCAGGGCAAATTAGTGAAATAGCCTCTCCTGTTGCTTCGGCACGACCTGTCCTTCCTATTCTATGAACGTAGTCTTTGGGTGAACGAGGAAGTTCGAAGTTGATTACATAAGGCAAGAATTGTATATCAATACCTCGTGACACTAGGTCCGTCGCGACCAACACTTGCAGTCTACCGGTTTTGAATTTGTTCAATGCTTCCGTTCTTGCACCTTGGCTTTTTTCGCTATGAAGTGCCGCCGCGTCTATTTTATTTTTCTTTAATTTCTCAACCAAATTATCCGCTGTCCTTTTGGAGGAGGCAAAAACCAGAACTTGTTTCATATCCATGGTTTTGATCAAATAGCGTAGCAATGGTCCTTTATAGGCAGGGTCAACGGCATAGGCAGTTTGTTTGATGGCATCGAGGTTTTGTTCCTCTTCCTCAATTTCAATCTTAATGGGATTATTAAGAATGCTTTTATGAATAGCTTCTACGTCGTCTCCCAGCGTTGCGGAGAATAAAATGCTCTGTTTTTTCTTAGGTAGCGCAAAAAAGATATCTTTCATTTCATCGGCAAATCCCATATTGAGCATTTTATCTGCTTCATCCAAAACCAGAATTTCGGTGTCCGCTATTGTCAATGCCCTTCGTGATAGTAAATCAATCAGTCGCCCTGGTGTAGCTACCAATATTTCGACGTTTTGCAAAGCGATCATTTGCGGATTAATAGAAACACCGCCGTAGACTGCAAGTGTTTTTACTTTGCGGGGTAACTTTTCGCCAAATGTTTGAAATACGGTGCCGATTTGAATGGCTAGTTCCCGAGTAGGTGCAAGTACTAAAACCCGAATGGAACGGTTTTGGGCAGGGCCTTTGCTTTGAAACCACTCCAAAATAGGTAAAACGAAACTGGCCGTTTTTCCCGATCCTGTTTTGGCAATGCCTAGTATATCATTTCCTTTTAATATGGCAGGAATTGCCTGTTGCTGAATTGGATAAGGTTGAGTATAATTTTGCGCTTCGATTGTTTTTAATAAAGTATCCGAAAGGCCAAGTGAATTGAATGACATATTAATGATTTGATTTACTAGATAGCTACAAAGATACTACTCTGGCTGGATAATATTTTATTTCCATTACTGGCAGTCCACCTCACTGATTTTTCAAATAAAGAAACATTGCTATGAACCTAAACAGAAGGGCTTTTTTGCAGAAATCTAGCTTGGGAGCTATCCAGCTTGGTCTGGCTGCATTGGTTTACAATCAGGAATGGTTACAAGAGTCCACCAAAAATGGATTGCCACGCGCAACTCCAGAATCTCAAGGAATTAGTTCTGAACAAATTTTGAGATTTGTGGATGCTGTGGAAGATAATAATTTGAATGTTCATAGTATGATGGTGCTTCGAAATGGACGAGTAGTAGCAGAAGGTTGGTGGGAACCGTATCGCCCAGATTTAAAACATACCCTGTATTCCTTAAGCAAAAGTTTTACTTCTACCGCTATTGGAATGGCAGTTAGCGAAGGTAGATTAAAAATTGAAGATACGGTACTATCCTTTTTTCCCGAAGACCGCCCCGTAACCGTCAGTGAAAACCTCAGAACAATGAGGGTAAAGGATTTATTGACCATGTCTACGGGTCACGATAAAGATTCCACGCCTTCCTTGCGTGGCAACGACGACCCTAACTGGGTGAAGTCGTTTCTGGCATTGCCTGTGGAACATGTACCAGGCTCTTTTTTTGTTTACAATAGTGGTGCCACGTTTATGCTATCGGCTATTATCCAGAAACTCACTGGTAAAACAGTACTTGAGTATTTAACACCCCGACTTTTTGAACCCTTGCAAATTACCGGATCCGATTGGGAAGTGAGTCCCTTGGGAATTAACACGGGCGGGTGGGGCTTGCGCTTAAAAACAGAAGATATTGCTAAGTTTGGACAGCTTTATTTACAACAAGGCAGCTGGAATGGCCAACAATTAATATCTAAAAATTGGATAATAGAAGCTACTTCCCCACAAATAATGTCCAAAGGAGGAGGAAGACCCATGGAAGAAAATGATTGGCAACAAGGTTATTGCTACCAGTTTTGGAGATGCCGCCATAATGGATATCGGGGAGATGGTGCTTTTGGTCAATATTGTATTGTGATGCCAGAAAGTAATTTGGTAATTGCCATTACCAGTGAAACGGCGGATATGCAGGGGATTATGGACCAGGCTTGGAAATTCCTGTTGCCAGAAAATAACAGCCCTCTAAGCGCTGATAAATATGGGAATAGCTCCTTAAAGAAGCGTTTGGAGCAATTAATTTTGAAACCAGCGTATATTAGTAATACTTCCCCTTTGTCAAATTCCATAAATGGTAAAAAAATAAGCCTCTCAGAAAATTCGCTTGGTATTGAAAGTGTATCATTGGGCTTCTCTCCCAAGAAAATGGAAATGACTATTGTTGATAAAAACGGTACGCATCCGTTGACAGCCGGCATGGGAGCGTGGAAAAATGGTTTAACAGACTTGCCCACCTTACCACTCAAACTGACTTCGACACTAGTACCTGGTGAAACCACTACTCAGGTGGCGGCAAGTGCTACCTGGCTTGACCCTAGTACAGTGGAATTAACCCTGCGTTTTATAGAAACGGCACATTATGAAAAGATAAAATGCAGTTTTGATCAGGAAAATGTTACGATTGAATTTAAAAGAAGTTTGGCGATTTTATCCGAGACCAACGATCCTAGGCCAAAGCTATTCGGTAAAGTTATTTCCTGATAGAAATGAATATTTTACTATTTTTACTTTAAACCTATTATTAAACATGATGAAAAAAACTGCATTCCTATTAGTACTTACCACTTTGTTGGCATTTGGAGCTAGTGCTCAGAAATTTAGAGGAGTAGATAAAAGCCCTCGAGACGTTGCTTATTTTCCTGATAACTTTGCCCATGACCGTAAGGATGGTGACAAAGCCTTGGTGAAAGTAAATTACAGTAGACCTTTTGCGAAAGACCGCGAGATATACGGAAAATTAGAACCTTATGGTAAGGTTTCTAGACTAGGCGCGGACGAATCTGCTGAAATTAAACTTTATCAGGATGCTACTATTGGTGGTAAAAAAGTAAAAGCAGGTACTTATTCCTTATTTGCCATTCCTGGTGAGAACGAATGGACTATCATTATTAGTTCTGATGTGGACTACTGGGGAGCTTACAAATACAAGGAAGCCAATGACGTTGTTCGGGTAACTGCTCCAGTGACCAACAAGTCGAATGACCATGTAGAGAATTTCTCAATCCAATTCAAAGATGCTGGCGCCAAGGCCGCTACTATGATGATCGGTTGGTCAACAACTGTGGTAGAGGTTCCTTTTAAATTCTAATGAGGAGAAGTCCCATCTTGAATTTTACTAAAAAAACACCCCGTTGCAATTTTGTAGCAACGGGGTGTTTTTTTGGTTATTCAAATCCCTAGTACGATAGATTCTGAATATAAGTAGAACTTACAGGTTATCGGAACAGCTCTTTGAATGATTTGAAAACTGAAAGCCGATGGCAAACCAAAAGACCTCGTTTATAAATCTAGTATCTGGCCTATTTATTGATAACGGCTAAATATGGAAGTGGCGGTATGTCCTCCAAAACCAAAGGTGTTATTGACAACCACATCAATTTGTTTTTTGAGTGGTTGACCCAATACCACATCAATACCTTCCGGAATTCTTTCATCCAGTTCAGCGGTGTTAATCGTGGGAGGAATTACATTGTCCCTTATGGAGAGGATACTTATTATGCTTTCTACGGCACCAGCTGCACCCAATAAATGTCCAGTCATGGACTTGGTAGCCGTTACAGTAATATTTTGTTGGTCAAATACTCGTTTAATACCTACCAGTTCTCCAATATCTCCAAGTGGAGTGGAGGTTGCATGAGCATTCACATAGCTCACTTGATCGGGTGTAAGTCCACCGTCTGTTAAAGCATTCTGGATACCCAGCATCGCACCAAGTCCGTCTGGTGGAGTACCAGTTAAGTGATAGGCATCAGCAGCCATGCCGCCCCCTATTAGCTCCGCATAAATACGGGCTCCTCTTGCCAAGGCATGGTCTAATTCTTCTAGTACCAAAGCACCGGCACCTTCTCCCATCACGAAGCCATCACGGTTTTTGTCAAAAGGTTTTGAGGCAGACTCAGGGTCTTCATTTTGTTTGGACAAAGCTTGGGCGGAGCTAAATCCTCCAACAGCGGATCCGGTAATGGCTGCTTCGGAACCACCCGCAATCATGATTTTGGCACGCCCTAAGCGGATAGTATCCAACGCGCTAATAATGGCTGTATTGGACGATGCACAGGCCGAAACGGTACAGTAATTGGGCCCATGAAGTTTGTGTCGAATCGAGACTACACCAGCTGCGATGTCTACGATCATTTTTGGGATAAAATAAGGGTTGAAGCGTGGTGTTCCATCGCCTCCATGGTAGTCACGAAGTTGTTCTTCAAACGTAATGATACCGCCATTTCCACTTCCCCAAATTACCCCCACTTGATAGCGCTCTTGTTCGGACATCGCCGAGAAATCCAGATTGGCATCTGCAATGGCCTGGTCGCTGGCTACTATGGCATATTGGGTAAACTGATCGTATTTTTTTATCTCTTTTTTATCAATAAAATCTTCCCCGTTAAAGCCCTTAACTTCACATGCAAAACGAGTTTTGAATTTAGAAGCGTCGAATTTGGTGATTATTCCGGCACCGCTTTTTCCAGCAAGTATATTGTTCCAAAACGTTTCTACTGTATTTCCAAGTGGGGTAATTGCTCCCAGTCCGGTTACTACTACTCTTTTCATCTGTTTTTAATTGAATTTTGAAGATCAGATACAGCTGGCTAAGCCGCAAGGGTATACTACCGCATTGCCGACAACAGTTTGCTGAATCAGGTGAGTAAATTAAATGAATAAATTTTATTATTGTATCAAATTATACAATTTCCTTACTTTTGGAAAGCATCATTTGTAAAACTTGAACGACTCCATTTTCATCGTTACTTGGAGCTAAATTCCGGGCAATTTTTTTTACGTCGGGATGTGCATTTTCCATAGCATAGGAATGGAAAGATTGCTCAAGCATTTCAACATCATTGAAATAGTCACCAAATACCATGGTGTCATGGAGTGATATCCCCAAACGTTCCTGTAAAATTGCTATGGCCCTTCCTTTATTGGCTAATTTATGAGATACATCTAACCAAATAGGGCCAGAAACTTTAACTTGTAAGGTATCGCTGTATTTTTTAAAGTGCGGATATATGTGTTTTTCAGAACCTTCTAGGTAGCATACCGTGAATTTTAAAAAATCGTCCTCCTCAATAGCTAATAAATCGTCGACAATCTCGTATCGTTCAAAATATAGTACTAAATGTTCTAGAAACTCTGGCTCTGAACTTTCAACATAGGCCTTTTTTTTGCCACAAATTACGATGTATGCATCAGGTATTTCTCTAGCCACCTTTACAAGTTCGAAAACGGTAGCATGATCAATTGCCTGAATATGGATTTCTTCGTCCTGATGACGAACATAGCTCCCATTTTCAGCTACAAAAATGACTTCATTTTTAACCCTATCGAGCGTTTTTTCTAAATTATAATATTGTCTTCCACTGGCAGCAACAAATTGAATTCCACGATTTTGTAGTTCCTTGAAAACGGTATAAAAAGATTCGTCAAGTTCGTGATTGGAGTTTAATAGTGTGCCGTCCATATCAGATACTACCAGACGGATTTCAGAATGATTCATATATAAATTGTCAATTTCGAAGTGCAAGTTACAACAAAAGCGCTTTTTCCTATTTGAATCGGTTTATAATTTAGCGCTGTGCATGAACCCAGAACCCTTAATAGCTGTTTGCCTTGCAAACTTATTGCTTTTATGAGCACTGCAAAATATTATCTTTCAGCGTTAAGCGCATTTATTATTTGGGGCTTTTTTAGTCTTGCGTTAAAGCCACTTCACAACTATCCCTCCCTGGATATTTTGTTTTATCGGGTCTTTTTATGTGCCGTAATTATGTCAATCATTACCTTAGTAGTAAGGCGGCGGGTGTTACGTGCGAGTATTATTCAATTTAAGGAATTACCTCAAGTGGATAAACAACGGACACTTTTCTTGACACTTTCGGGAGGTATATTGCTGTTGGCCAACTGGTTTTTCTTCATATTTGTAATGAATCATATCAGTGTGAAAGCGGCCTCATTCGCTTATTTAGTCTGTCCCATTTTAACTACTGTGATTGCCTATTTTGTATTGTCTGAAACACTGTCGCGATGGCAATGGTTTGCCGTTTTATTAAGTCTGGTAAGCTGTTTGTTACTGTCTTTTAATAGCTTGAAAGATGTGCTTTTTAGTATGATAGTAGCAGTGTCGTATGCCCTTTATTTGGTAAGTCAACGAAAAAATAATGGTTTCGATAAGTTTTTAATACTCTCTATTCAAATGCTCTTTTCGGCAATTGTTTTGCTACCCTTCTATCCAACTTTTTCAGGAGGTATCCCTACGGAACCATTTTTTTATGGGATGATTACCATTATTGCCATTGTGTTTACCATTGTTCCTCTATTTTTGAATTTATTTGCATTGGAAGGTATTAATTCGTCGACTATTGGCATACTGTTGTATATCAATCCATTAATTAATTTCTTTATGGCGCTTTTGTATTACCATGAACCCATTAATGAATTGCAGCTCATCGCTTATTCCTTGATTTTTACATCCGTAGTTGTATTTAATGAAAGGCACTTTTTTAAGAAACGTCGCAATTTGGCAGTCAGTTAAAACCCTTCTTTTTAGTGTAACACGAGGTCATATCCTTTGTAAAGTGAGGAGTGTATTCAGTGGTAAGAAGGATATTTCCCATGGTTTTGCTGCTACCCAATTAAAATCATGTATATCGTTTAGAGCCAAAAAATAGCATAAAAAAACTATTGGTTCATTATTAAATAGGCTCTTAATCATGGAACAAATCCGGCAGTATTTTGAAAAGACCTTAAAGTTGTCGGACTCCGACTGGCAAGTATTCGCTTCAAAGCTTTCAAAAAAGGAACTCCCTAAAAAACATATTCTTTTAAAATCTGGACAAGTAGAAAATAATCTTTCCTTTATTGAAACTGGTATTTTGCGTTTGTACCTCGAAAAAATGGATAACGACTTGACATTTGCTTTTGCCTTTGATGGTGGCTTTGTAAGTGCTTACGACTCATTTTTGACAAGAGCCAAATCCTCCTATCATATAGAAACCTTGACAAATTGTACCCTGTGGCAACTCAACTATACGGATCTTCAAGAAATTTATAAGGAAACCGCAATTGGAAATACGATTGGACGATATGCCGGTGAGGAGTTGTTTTTGAAAAAATCAAAAAGAGAGCTTTCCTTGTTAAATGAAACGGCCGAACAACGCTATCTTAACCTGTTTACCGAACAGCCCAGATTAATAGAACAAATCCCGCTAAAGTATATTGCCTCCTACATTGGCGTTACACCACAAGCACTAAGCAGGATACGGAAGCGTATTTCTTAACTTGGGTTCATTGTTTGGTGCGGTACCAACAGCGACCTTTGTTAAAAAAAAGCTATGAAACCATTGGTCGTATTACTAACCGTGTTTGTGATTTCACTGTTCGCCACAAAACTCTTCCATGGAAGTGCCGACTTTTCTTGGTCTGGTAAAGTAGCCATGGCAGCCATGCTCTTGTTTACTGCAATAGCGCATTTTGTTTTTACAAAGGGAATGACCATGATGCTTCCTCCGTTCTTTTCCTATAAAACGGAGATAATCTACCTCACCGGAATCATTGAAATTGCCGCCGCAATAGGGCTTTTTGTTCCTGATTTCAAAGAATTAACCGCTTGGTTGCTCATTACCTTTTTTATATTGATCCTTCCTGCTAATATTTTTGCAGCCATCCACCAGATCGACTACCAGAAGGGTACACCAGGGGGTAATGGATTAGCTTATTTATGGTTTAGAATACCCCTCCAACTATTTCTTATCTTGTGGGTATACCTCTCGGTTCTCAAAAATTAACCATCAAATACTTAAATTGGGACCGAAGTCTGCGTTTTCCATCACTGGCGAAGCTGCATAAGCACCCATTTTTTTATTGATTTTTATATGACACAGCCCCACTTTTTGACTCAAATTTTTCAAACAAAAGATTTTTCAAACGAAGCGTTAGAAACGATTATTTCACAATTCAGACGGGTAGAGTTTTCTAAAAATGATTATTTGCTGCAAGAAGGAAAAACAGAAAATGATTACTGGTTTATGGAGAGAGGCTTTGTAAGGTCTTATGTGGTGGACACCAACGGCAATGATATTACCACTCATTTTTATGCAGCTGGTGATATTGTTATCGACTGGACCTCCTTTTTTCTTAGAAATCCTACCAGAGAAAATATCCAAGCCCTGACAGAATGTATTTGTTGGCAGCTGGACTTTGATACTTTTCAACAACTATTCCACAGCATACAAAGTTTTAGAGAACAGGGTCGTACTACCCTTGTAAATTGTTATTTTGCTTTAAAAGAGCAGCGCGTATCCATGATTGCTGACTTAGCTAAAGAACGTTACCTTCGATTGCTGACCGAAAAACCCCATATCGTCCAGAATGTTTCCCTCAAACATATTGCTACTTATTTGGGTATTACCGATAGCTCTTTAAGCCGAATAAGAAAAGAAATTTCCGACGAATAGTTTTTCTTGCCCTATGACAAGTTTTATTCTTTTTGTGGCTGCTAGTTTTGTTTCTGGATTCTTAACTTACAAAACAAACACAAAATGAACACAATTTTTGACACAAAGGTATTGGCAGAGCTCGTGGATAGAATTACATCTTTACAAGCTGATAGCCAACCAGAATGGGGGAAAATGGATGCTTTTCAGATGTTAAGGCATTGTACTATGAGTGAAGAAATGTTTCAAGGAAAGAAAACATATAAACGCTTGCTTATTGGCAGATTATTTGGAAAAATGGCATTGAGTGGCATTTTGAAAAATGAAAACCCTTTGAAGAAAAATCAACCGACACACCCCGACCTGAAAATTAAGGGTACCGGTGATTTCGAAAAGGAACGTGCCAAATGGATAGAACTGTTAAAGGGATATCAGTATTTTTCAAATGATCCTTTTATACATCCGTTTTTTGGTGTAATGACAACAGAAAATATCGGATATTATATATACAAACACAGTGACCATCATCTCAGACAATTTGGTAAATAAGTCCAGTATAGGCTCCAAGGTATTTTAACGGAGTAGCAGTTTTGAATTTTGTTTTCCCAAAATGACATTTTGCAAGCGCTATCGGACGCTTTTTTAGGACAATAGTCTGTAATATTGTGAAACACGGAACAGAGTATATGTCCTCTATGCTTTCTAATAGTACTGACAGAAAATAGGAATGCACGATAACGATACGAAGCGACTTTCACGGCTCACTGCAATTCTAACACAATTGCAAACCAAACGACTGACTACTGCGACTAGTCTTTCTAAAAAATTCAACGTGAGTATCCGAACAATTTACCGGGACATACGAGCACTGGAACAAGCGGGCGTTCCTGTTTTGACGGAGGAGGGAAAAGGCTACACCCTAATGGAAGGCTATAAAATCCCGCCAGTCATGTTTTCTGAAAACCAAGCCAATGCTTTAATACTTGCAGAACAACTGGTATTGAAGAACAAGGATACTTCATTTATTCAGCATTACTCCGAAGCCATTGATAAAATTAAAGCAGTATTACGGCAAGCCGACAAAGACAAAGCCAATTTGTTGGCCGACCGCACTAGGTTTGAGCAAAACCTGAACCGAGAAAGAAATAGCAATAACCTTTCGCAGTTGCAGTATGCTCTTACTAATTTTTATTTAACTGAAATAAATTATACCAATGAACAAAACCAATCCTCCAATCGGACTATTGAACCCTTTGCATTAATAAGTACCACTGGGAATTGGTTGTTAATAGCATGGTGCCGTACACGTAGCGCATTTAGGTATTTCCGACTAGACCGTATGACGAAAATGAGGATACTACCGGAGACTTTCGAACCTCACAAAATGACATTACAGGAATTTTTTGATAAATACCATTAATTCCTATTGACCCCTGACATAAGGCTGTCATTACACCATTCCATCTTTGCATTGTAACATTTAAACAATACGAAAATGGAGATTAATTCTTTCGACCCATGGGCATGGGGCAAAAACACTAATTCAGTTCAAGCGGTGGAGGTGAAGCAACCTAATGGCACACTGTATTGTTCGGGCCAAGTGGCAATTGATGCACATGGAGCCCCTAGTAGTGCTGATATGCGGAGCCAACTAATTCAAACCATAGCTAATTTAGAGCAGTTGGTGGTAGAGTCGGGATACGAGTGTAAAAACATAGTAAGGCTTAACGTCTACACCACCGATACCCAAACGTTTTTTACAACCTGTATGGAGGTGTATGTACCCTTCATACATAAATATGGAATTCAGCAAGCGACTACACTACTGGAAGTAAAAGGACTTTTTGCAACTTTAACCGTAGAATTAGAAGCTACTGTGGTAAAATAAACATTGGAAGGTACAGGAAATAAAGAACTGGTGATGGATAGCCATCTGTCGGATTGGGTTCGCTAATAGCTTACATTCCATTTTGTGAGAATTGTTCATTGCTAAAATGGGCAATTCTCATTTTATTTTTTTTAACTTGGATTTTATTAAGTTAAGCCCTCCATGCTACGCATATTTTGGTACTTTCAAACTGCTTTAAGGAAAATGGTATTGTTTCAAGTATTTTAAAGTTTCAATTCTGAGACTAAGTAATAAATCAGTTTGAAAAAATGGTTTTGTAAAACAAGGGAAAAATAGTCGTCGGAATCCGAAGCTTTCTTCAGGCTTTGAAAATATAGAATAAGTAAGAAAGGTTGGAAACAGAAAATTGCAAAGAACTAATAAAACAAAAGACAATGGAAATCGGGTATAAAATGGTAAAACCAAGCCGGAAAACGAGGTTTTTGTCAGCTATTTTAATAGGAACTTTATTCGCAGTTGGTATCTTTATCATGGATTACTGGATAGATGGCGGGATCAAAAGTTTTTACGGTTATCTTTTTCAAGGAATATTGTTTGGTATTTGGATGGGATTTGGATTGCCTTATTTAGCGCAAAGATTTGGGTCAAAAGGGGGCTATTTATTTCTTAAGAATATCAAGCCTGATTTGGTAACCGACGAGCATATAGAAAGTGAAGGGCCTGCCAGTTTATTTCGTGGTATGGAAAGTGTTGGAGGAAAACTTTTTTTAACCAATCAAAGGGCGATTTTCAAAGCCCACAAAATGAATATTCAAACCGGACAAACTAATATACCTTTTGAAAATATTTCAGAAATAAGCCTTAGAAAAACGGCACATGTTATTGAAAACGGGCTAAGGATAAAAATGAATTCTGGCGAAGCATTTGATTTCGTCTTGAACGAAAGAGAGACTTGGATAGAAAAGCTAAATGAAAAATTGGTTAATTTTTAAACAGGCTCTTAGTAACAGGAATTATTAAAAATTAAAGTAATAACCCACGCTTTGTAGCTTCACGTCGCCTTGAAGTAAGCTTAGAAATTTTAGAAAATCAATCCATTTTTAATTCAAAAGTGTCTATTTTGGTGTTCGCTCTCATTTGGGGGATTGATACGCTGTATATTAAACCATTAAATTTAAGGAAAAATAGTATTGAAAAACATGAAATTCCGCTACCGAATAATGCTGGTGCTTGGGGTGCTAACCTTTTTATCTTGTACCTCCACTGAAACAGAGAAAGTGCTAAACCCCTCACTGATGCTTTGGTATGATAAACCAGCAGAGGACTGGACGGAAGCGCTTCCGGTCGGGAATGGCCGTTTGGGGGCCATGGTGTATGGTGGGGTAGAAAAGGAGGTGATACAGTTTAATGAAGAGACCCTTTGGACAGGTCAGCCGCATGATTATGCTCATAAAGGAGCTTATGAGGTACTTGGTGAGCTTCGCCAGTTGCTTTGGGACGGCAAACAAATAGAAGCCCAGAACTTGGGGAATGAACGCTTTATGTCCCAACCGTTTGGGCAGTTTTGCTACCAACCGTTTGGTAATATATTGTTAGATTTTCCGAATGTAGAGAAGGTGGACAATTACCAGCGAAGACTTGATTTGGAGGATGCTATTACCTCCGTTCATTATGAAGCCAATGGAGTAAAATTTAAAAGAGAGGTCTTTGCTTCGGAACCAGACCAAGCTTTACTTACCCATATAGAATCTTCCAAAAAAGGATTGCTAAATGTTAATATCGGCTTGGATTCTCCACATTCGAAATATGAGGTTTCGGTGGAAGGGGATGAAGTGATTTTAAAAGGGAAAGCCAATAATTATCCTAAGGAATTGGATTTTCAAAACAAACCTTACCCAGAAAGCAAACTTACTTTCGAAGCACGCTTAAAGGTAGTGAACGATGGAGGGGAATTGGTCCAAGAAAATAACTCCATTAAAGTGAAGAATGCCAATGGAGTTACGCTCTATCTGGTCGCCGCTACTAGCTTTGTTAACTATCAGGATATCAGTGGAGACCCTACGGCACTTTGCAAAAAATACCTGAGTGGTCTGAGTGGTAAATCCTATAAGTCATTTAAGGAGGCGCATATTAAGGATTTTAGGGCCCTCTTTAATAGAGTAGCCATTGATTTGGGAGGCTCTGAAATTTCAAAAAGACCGACCGATGAAAGGTTAATCTCTTTTCAAAAAGATGAGGATCCTAATATGGTTTCTTTACTGTATCAATACGGTCGTTATTTGCTAATCTCGTCGTCCAGAACGGGTACACAGCCCGCAAATTTACAGGGTATTTGGAACGATAAGTTAGCACCACCTTGGGACAGCAAGTATACCATTAACATCAATACGGAAATGAACTATTGGTTGGCGGAAATGACCAACCTTTCGGAAATGTCGGGCCCATTAAGGCAAATGGTAGAAGACCTTTCCGTGACGGGAAAAAGTGTTGCCAAAGAACATTATAATTTGGACGGATGGGTAGCTCATCATAATACCGATATTTGGCGAGGTGCAGCTCCTATCAACAATGCGAATCATGGACTTTGGCCTACGGGTGGAGCCTGGCTAAGTCAGCATTTGTGGTGGCATTATCAGTTTACCAACGACCAAGAATACTTAAAAAATAAAGTATATCCGATCTTAAAAGAGGCCTCTAAGTTTTTTGTGGGATACTTGGTTCCAGATCCTAAAAATCCGGAATGGTTGGTGAGCGGGCCGAGTACCAGCCCAGAAAATGGTGGACTGGTAATGGCTCCTACTATGGATCATCAGATCATTAGAAATCTTTTTTCCAATACCATAGAAGCTGCTGAAATACTGGGTGTTGACTCCGATTTTATAAGTATTGTTAAAGAAAAACGTGCCCGGATTGCCCCCAATTTAATTGGTAAGCACGGTCAATTACAAGAATGGCTCGTGGATCAGGATGATCCAAAAAACAAACACCGCCATGTGTCGCACCTATGGGGGCTTCACCCCGGAAATGAGATCCATCCTTCCACAACCCCTGCTTTGGCAGAAGCTACGAAGGTTACCCTCTCACAACGCGGTGATGGAGGTACAGGCTGGTCGAGGGCTTGGAAAATAAACTTTTGGGCACGACTTTTAGACGGCGATCATTCTTTTTTATTACTTCGGAATTTGATGGTGCCCTCTATTGAAAAAGGGGTTGAGATGAAAGATAAGGGTGGGCTCTATCTCAATTTATTTGATGCCCATCCTCCTTTTCAGATTGATGGTAATTTTGGAGCCACTTCTGGAGTGACGGAAATGCTGTTACAGTCGCATTTAAGAGACGAGAAGGGCAACTATTTCCAAGATATTCTGCCCGCTTTGCCCACTGCACTTTCGTCTGGGAAAATTTCCGGGATCAAAGGTAGAGGTGCTTTTGAATTTACAATAGAATGGAAAAATGGCGCTTTGGTGTCATTAATGGTCAAATCTCAAAGTGGTGATCAACTTCATTTGAGGTATAAGGGTAAAGTAATTTCAAAACAAACCACTAAGGGTCAGACCTTGAATTTTGTGGTTGCTGACTTTAAATAGTCCCATGCTTTTAAGTGTAATTTTTTAATTGTTACAATCGCAGCCCTTACCATCAGAATGGAAAGAAAGGGTTGAGTGTAAACTAGCTGAAAGGGGGAGAGTAGCTGTGAGGTTCATCTCCTCTTTTTAGTGCTAACGTAAGGGGACAAAGGTTTAATGGCTTGTCAGGGTGAAGAAAGTCTCAGAGTATAACCATAAGATATATGGCAGACCCAGAAAATGAGTTAAGAGGGAATCGGTTTTTAGTGCCCACTGAATTTGAGGGGCTCTTTACTCATTTTTATGGTATCCATAATCGTAGCGACGAGCCTTTTACCAAAAGTTTATTGCCTACCTTTCAAACCATTATTTTGTTTTGTTTTGGGGAAAATGCATTTCTCACTACCCACGGAAATGTAAAGGTTGAAGTGGAGAAATGTGTGGTTTTTGGTCCAATAAAACAGGCTTTTGAATATACCTTGCCGGCTAATGGGGCTATTCTGGTAGCTAATTTTAAAAATGATGCCTTCTATAGATTCTTTGGAAGGGCTTTGATCGATCAAGATTTGCCAACCAATCCAGATGAGCTATTGAATGAAAATTGTTTTACTGCTTTATGGCACCAGCTGGATAAAATGAATTCCACAACCGAGCGCATCGACTATATACTTCATTTTTGCAAACCTTATTTACGTTCACAAACCTGGACATCTTCGCTTTTAAGCAATTTTAAAGAGGAAAAACTTGATCCAATTAAAGCAATAGCAGCGCAAACAAATCAAACTACAAGAAATGTTCAATTAAAACAAAAGGAACAATTTGGATATAGTTTGAAGGAAAGGAACCGTTTTCATCGGTTTCTAAATGCCATTCATAGGATTGATCAGCAATTAAGCAAGTCCAAAAAAGTGGAATGGTTTGATATAATTCAAGCCTGTAATTATTACGATCAAAGCCAGTTGATTCATGATTTTCAGCACTTTATGCATCTGTCTCCTAAACAGTACCTCCAATTTCAAGAGGGGATCTGTAACCCTCTTTCTAAATGTTAGCCATTTCGTTTTCTTACAATTTCAGCAATGTGCTGTCTTCTACCTTTGAGCTAATAAAACTTAAAGATGAAGAAACATGAAACATTTAGTTATTTACGCCCACCCAAATGAAAACAGTTTAAATCATTATTTGCTGCATCATGTGAAGACAGGATTACAAAACCATGGGCATGAATTGGTGGTTAGAGATTTATATCAAATAGGCTTTGATCCTGTTTTGTCATTAAACGACATGCAGGGGCAACGCATGGGAAAGGTGTGCGAAGAGGTGAAAATAGAACAAGATTTTATCACATGGGCAGACCATATCACGTTTGTTTATCCGATCTGGTGGACAGGGATGCCCGCCATTTTGAAAGGTTATATCGACCGTGTTATGAGTTATGGCTTTGCTTATCGGTACGACAATGGCGTTCAGAAAGGGTTATTGTCGGCTAAAAAAACTACTATCATTAACACGCAAGGAAAATCACAGGAGGAATATAAAAGTATAGGGATGGATAAAGCGTTACGATTGACATCAGATCAAGGTGTTTATGAGTATTGCGGAATGGAAATAAGCCAACATTTTTTCTTTGACCAAGCAGATAAAGCGGACCAAGAAAATATTAATACTTGGATAAATCAGATTAAGAGCCAGTTTGAATTTTAATGATAGAATAGCATAAACAAACTATTGGTTAATTTTTAAATAGGCTCTAAAATGGCGTACGCACAATAATTTTGGTTAATTTGTTAAAATAATTGTCTCATCCATTGGTAGGGATCCGCTTACCAGTAAAACCGTGAATCAAAAATTGTATGGACGCAACTTTTAAAATCTGGCAGACCAACCGAAATCTATATTTGGAATATTTTAATAAATATGATTTAGAGCAATTAAATACCGTTCCGGCTGGATTTAGTAACAATCTCATTTGGAACATAGGGCATGTTATTGTAGCACAACAAGGGTTGGTATATAAAGGGTCTGGACACAATGGATATGTTTCTGCGCAATTATTTGACTTATACAAACCTGGGACCAAACCTACCGGGCTGACTTCTCAGGTGGAGGTGGAGGAGCTTAAAGGGCTCTTAGTGAACTTGGTAGAAAAAACAAAAACCGATTTTTATGACGGTATTTTTGTGGATTACAAGGAACGAACCACCGGAACAGGGTTTCATTTGAGTTCTTTAAAGGATGCTTTGGAGTTTAACAATTACCACGAAGGGCTGCACTTAGGGTTTATGATGAATATCCGGAAATTTATTTGACCCCACCGCATTACAATTGGTATTTCTGGGAAACCAAAAAAACAGGAAAGCTTTATTGGGCTCAGAACCCAGAAAAAGCCTTCCTGTTTTTAGTTGCAAAAAAGAAGAGAGCTTGCGCAATTATTTAACGCCCTTCACTTTCATTTTTAATCCATATACCGATTTTTCAGCGGTCATAAACAGCATATCATGGTTTTTACCGCCAAAACAAACATTCGCTGTCCAGCCTGCATGTACCGGAATATGAGCAATTTTCTCACCCGTTTTGTCAAAAACAGTTACGCCTTTACCCGTCAAATATACATTTCCATTTTCGTCAACCGTCATGCCGTCTGATCCCATTTCAGCGAAAAGGGTTTTATTGGTCAGCTTTCCTGGACTTTCAATGTCAAATACATAGGTTTTGCTAGCACCTATATCCGCCACATATAATTGTTTGCCATCGGCGGATCCTACAATACCATTCGGTTTTTTAAACTGATCATGAATGAGCACTGCATTTTTGCTACCAGAACTTAAATAATAAAGGTTTTGTCCATCCTGCTGCATAGCGGGGTCACGTTTCCAATAGGGTCGAGTATATAATGGATCTGTAAAATAAATACCGCCTTTTGCATCTATCCAGAGATCGTTGGGCCCGTTTAGCAGTTTATCGTTGAAATGCGTTAACAGAACCTTATGTCGTCCTTTTTTGTCAAAAGACCAGATCTGATTTTCTTCGTCTGCACAGGTAACGAGATTGCCTTTTTTATCAAAAAACATACCGTTAGACCTACCTGGCTGATCGGCAAATACGGTAATAGCATTCGTTTGGGCGTCCCAACGGTGAATTTTATTGTTGGGCTGATCGGTAAAGAAAACATTTCCTTTTTTATCTGCGATGGGTCCTTCGGTAAAAGAATACCCATCACTGAGTTTTTCAACTACAGCACCGTCGGCCACCAATGATTTTGTATCCATTATTTGCGCAGAGGTACAGTGCGTATAAAGATTAGCGAAACATAGAATTACAAGCGAAAACGTTGTTTTTTTTACTATTTTATTGATCATTGATCAGTCGATTATATTTTGAATGGATACCTGAAATGGTTAAAGTATCCAAGGTAGGCGAGTATACTTATATTTTTACGGCAAAAATAATACCGGTGGCCCAGTTTAGTTTCGTGATACAAAGGTCATTTCGTTCACTCAATGTTTTGGTTAGCAATGCGGCTTTCTCTGCGTGTCCTTCTGGCCAGTTGTCTTGCGGAAGCATATCATCCACAATATAAATCCCGCCAGGGTTAAGCATCGCCAATACCTCATCAAGCAGGAGGTATTTTCCATGCCATGTATCCGCAAAAATATAATCGAAGCGAAGCTTTTCGTTTTCATGAATCCAGTCCTCGCAATCAGACGAAACCAGGGTTAGGCGGGCATCAGCTCCTAAATTATCATGAGCAATCGAAAGTAATATATCATCGTAATCTATGGAAGTAAGTGTTGAATATTTGTCCATACCACTTAATATCCACGAAGTAGAAAGTCCTGTTCCCGTACCCAATTCAAGGAATTTGGAATGCCTCTTACTGGTAGCCAAGGTCTTAAGAAACGAGCATGTTTTAATGTCAGAAGGCATTGTAAATCCTAAACTTTCAGTGGCGATCCGGATGGCTTCATAGCCAAAGGGGAAGGTGAGTGTATCGTAGTTGTGCATAGGGATTGCTTGATTAGGCCTTGTTTGAATTATTCATGAAATTAACAATTTTGACCTTTGGAAAAAATGGGTTTTTTTGTTTTACTCCTTAACCTTATAAATTTTACAAGAGTAATGGAATGAGTAAATGCCAAAAAGCCCGGAAACGAACGTTCAATTCGATATCCGGGCTTTTTGTATGATTTTATAAAAGGCCTATTGTACTATTATTTCCACCCAGGGTTTTGTACCAAATTGGGATTAAGGGTGATCTCATTAATAGGGATAGAAATCAAATAATCGCGTTCGGCGTTGAATTTATATCCAGTCGGTAATGTTTTTTGGAAGGGATCTACCAGTCCGTCGGTGTCTGTAAGTACGGTTAAGTTTGCAGCATATTCCGACTTTAGATACGGAAAACCATGAGGTCTTTTTCCGTTAAATAAAGCATGTGCTCTCCAACGTCTCCAATCATCATAGCGGAAGCCTTCACATGCTAATTCCACTGCACGTTCTCTGCGTATTTCATAAAGTTCATTGGAAAGTGTATATCCAAAGTCCGCATATTTAGGACGATTTGCGTCGGCCTGAACCGTAAATGCCGGCATGCCTGCACGTTTACGAAGTAAATCCAGCGACGTAGCATAGCTTACTGTTTCTCCAAGTTCGGCTTTGGCTTCGGCATAATTTAGCAATACTTCTGCATATCGGAAAATAACAGAACCCGTTTCGCAAGCAGTACTAAATCCTTGTGCGCCCCCTGCGGTAGCGTCTTTAGGGTCAGCACCTTTATGAAGTTAAAAACCAGTGTGGTTTTTTGCTTCGCCAGTTTGTTCTAAACTCGGTTTAACAAAAAGAGCTTTCCCAGCAGAATTGTCCCACATGGTTTGTCCGGGTACCCATACTACCTGCTTAAGACGAGGATCGCAATTGGCGCCAATCACAGATAAAAAGGCAGTTCCTTTGGTTTGTTTTGCCAAAGAATCATAGTTATAAGGTTTGCCATCTTTACCCAGATAGTTCTGAGTGAGCTCATAGGTTACACTTACTTGATTGGTGAAACTGGTAACGTATTGCTGGAAATTATGTGACAAGGTGTTGAGGGTTTTGTCAAATTTGGCCCAAAGTATAATCTCACTATTCGACGACAGATTAGTTGATGCAAATAATTTGGTATAATCATCTGCCGTGGTGCCCGTGATGGCTACCTTGTATTTTCCAGGAGTCATTAATTCTGCAGCTGCGTCTGCTGCTGCACGGAAATACTTGCTTGGATTAGCGCCACTAGTGCCAAATACGGTACCTGTATGGTATTTCTGCCATGAACCTTCATAAAGTGCCACACGGGATTTGAAAGCCAGTGCTGCTTCTTTGCTAATGCGATTGTTGCCACCACTTACACTACTCAATGGGGTTAAGTCTGCTATTGCCTGGTCCAGATGATACAAGATGGAATCTACAACGGCCGTTCTTGGCGTACGGGCATTATACAGTTCAGGGGAATCCAGTTGCAAGGAATTGGTGTACCAAGGAACATCACCATATAGTTTCACTTTTTCAAAATACAAGTAAGCTTTGAAGAAATGAGCTTCACCTACATACTGTTTTACGTTTTCAAAAGGAGCTTCCACTTTCCGGTAATTTTCAAAGAAAATGTTGATTGCTCTAATACCCGACCATTCCCAACTTCCACCTGAAAGAGCGATACTTCTGGTGCCATTCATGGTGGTAGTAGGTGTTTGGGTGATTTGATGATCAGAACCCGTCAAGGCATCCACGCCAATATTACCTAAAAAAGTGCCTCCAGTATTTTTGAAGGTTGGGAAATTGGGGTAGAACTGCAACGTATAATTTTCTAAGTCGCTGGGGCTTTTCCAATACTGATCGTTAGAGATCTGATCCAAAGGTGGTTTTTCAAGTACCTCACAGGATACCAAAGCCACCAGACAGGCGAAAAGGATGAATAAATTTTTCATGATTTTTATCTTTTTAAACTTAGAATTTTAAGTTGATACCCATTGTAAATGCTTTTTGCGAGAAGTAAGACTTACCATTTCCTCTCTGACCAACAATTGCGGTTTCTGGATCAAAATGCGATGCAAGTTTTGTTATAGTTGCCAAGTTCTCGCCGGATACATAGATATACACTTGACGTAATTTTATTTTAGAAAGTAAGCTTTCTGGCAGGGTATAGCCCACTTGCATATTTTTCAACCTGGCATAAGCACCATTTTGTAAAAAACGAGATTGTATCAACTGATTTTTGCTATTCATAGCACTATTCAGGTAAGGTCTAGCGAAATAAGCATCGGTATTGGGTCCAAGTCCTGTATAGGTGTCAGCATCCGCATCCCTGTAATAATTCAGGTGACCAGGAAAAATGGAGCCTTGAACCGTAGTGGCAAAACCATAGAACATATTTCCTTCCAAGTCCAAATCGCGCTTGCCCGTTCCTTGCCAAAACATAGAAAAGTCGATTCCTTTCCATTTGGCAGTCAATGTCAATCCGAATTGATATCTTGGTGTAAGGTTTCCTATCACTTTTCGGTCTCCTGGGTTGGTAACGGTGTTGTCGCCGTAGGTTATCAAGCCGTCTCCATTCAAGTCGGTATATTGTACGTCCCCAGTATTCCAGGTTTGGCCTGAAATGGTTTTTTGAATTCCATTTTTGTTGATATTGTCTGCTACTTCTTGTGTTTGGATCAAACCGTCAGAAACCAATCCCCATATTTCACCTGTTTTCCTTCCAGCATAGGGGTTGGAAATAAGCATAGTCGGGTTATTGTATTTTGTGATTGTGGTTTGGTAATCAAATACCATCCCTGTAACCGAGTAGCTGAAATCTTTACCAATTCTGTCGTTGTAAGTCAAGTTGAACTCCCAACCATTGGTTGAAGTTTCCATGTTGTTGGACTGAGGGATGGTTGCTCCCAAAACGCCAGGCAGGGCCTGTGAAGGTCCAAGTTGGTCAAATGTCTTACGGTTATAGATTTCAGTTGTAACTTGTAACCTGTTTTTGAAAAGGCCAAAATCAAGACCAAGGTTCGCAGTGGTAGAAGTTTCCCAAGTCACATTTGGGTTGATCAGGTTTGGTGCACTGGTATATCCCGGACGGGTTCCATTCAATATCCAGTTAAGGTTAGAGTTAATTCCGATCAATGCTAAGTCTTGGTAAGCATTAGCGGTTAACTGGTTTCCAAGTTCACCCCAAGATCCTCTAATTTTAAACTGGTTGATGGTGTTAGAAATTGGTGACCAAAACTGCTCTTCAGAAACATTCCAGCCGGCAGATAGGGACGGAAAGAAACCCCAGCGCTTACCTTCTGCAAACTTGTAGGTTCCATCATATCTGGAATTGAATTCAAATAAATACTTCTCTTTATAGTTATAGGAAAGCCTTGTAAATACCCCTTGAGTTCCGTATTGAGCCAAATTATCTTGTGCATCAATATTACCGGTTGAAGTGCTTAGTGCTGGTACTTCGGAGGAAACAAGGTTGTTTCTTTTAGCATATAAATACGAAGTTTTAGACTGTTCTTGTTGGTAACCAGCCATGATCAAGAAATGGTGCTTATCTGCAATATCCAAGTTGTATTTTGAATAAACATTGAATGTATTATACAAATACAAATTTTGAGATTTCGATACGTTGGCAGGGTTAGTACTACCTGATATTACCGGAGTACCATCGACAGCATCTTCATAAACCGTGAAGTTGTTTGAAATAAACTCTTGCGAAGTGAGCTGGAAAGTATAATCGGTATTGATCGTCCAGTTTTTCAACGGTGTTATTTCGGCGGCGAAGCGTTGTACGAAATCATTGGTTTTGGTAGTTTCATTTCCAGCGTCACGCGTCCAAGGAATTTTTGACTGTACGGAGTAAACGCCATTTGGAGATTTCATATACTGCGAAGGAAAGGTACGCGCTACTTGATGGAAAAGTAATTCATAATTTCCCTGGTTATCATAAGCAGGTACTTGTCTCGTAGTGTTGTAAAAGCGACTGTTGGAAGACAATTTTA
>CAXBLH010000020.1:0-25585 GCA_963976315.1 uncultured Dyadobacter sp. | reverse complement strand
GCAAAAGCCCAGAACTTCCGTGGAAATTCTGGGCTTTGGAAATTGGAACATGGAGCCAAAAGCTGCCCCTAGAAGTTCAAGAACTATTTTGGATCTAACGCCATTTTGATGCGTTGCAACATATCCTGTAAATGGTATTTGCTTAGCTTATCAGCTGTTTTCGGAATGGCAGCTTGAATGCTTGATTTTAGGTTTTCAAGATGCGCTCGGCTGATTGACGGAACATCGGTTTCGTTCAAATCCACAGAGCGTCCATTAAAGCCATAAGTAACTCCCACAGGTATTGCATTGACCGTCGTTTTACCTGGCTTTAACATGCTAATTAACTTTTCAGCATATACCTTTTGTAAGTTTCTACGGTAAATGTCAATCGATTTTCCTCCTTTTAATTCCGACCATATTCCCGATTCTATCTCCGAATATAGTTCGTCGAGTGTGTAGTTTTTTGAAGTAACACCTGTCTCCATTAACCGCACCGCACGGTCTCCTGCAAAAAGGGAGCTAATTGCATAATCCTGTAATGCCTTTATTGCTTCAACACCTGTTTCAGGCTTTATTTTATTGATGACATTTTGGTCCAACAACCATTCAGGAGTTGTGAAAAGTTGGGTGTTCAAAAACTTCACAGCCTCTTGTTGAGTGGCTTTCGACACTGGCTCAAAAGTGGCTCCTTCGGTATCGTAAGTTTTAGGGGTGTCGTATATACCACCCACATTTTTGATCACATGACCTAAGTAACGGCGGTACTGTGTAACTACATTACCATAAAGTTCGTCCAGTTCTTTGTACGACTCACCATCTTCCTTGCTCCATGCGATTAAATTTGGAACAATCCTTTTTAGGTTTTTGATACCATATTCAGAAGCTTTCATGGCATTGTCGCTCAAATCTTCTGTTTGGTAACGAGGATCATAAGGACTGATTTCAGTTCCAAATCTCAAACGAGGGTTCTGATAAGCCGCTTTGGTCATGGTGTTCAGTATCGACTTTACTTCTTCTGGTTTTTTATCTTCGAAGTAGCTATAACCCCATTGGATTGCCCATTTGTCATAATCTCCGATCCGTGGAAATAGATTAGTAATACCGTCTTCGGGTTGCGCCACGTAATTGAAACGCGCATAGTCCATAATAGAGGAAGTATGTCCATTCTTTTCAACCCATTCCTTATCACGTAATTTTTCGACAGGGGTGGCCGAACTAGCACCCATGTTATGGCGTAGACCAAGCGTATGACCAATTTCATGAGACGATACAAAACGGATTAATTCACCCATCAGCTCGTCGTCAAAATCTTTGTTACGGGCTTTAGGATCCACCGCGGCGGCTTGTATCATGTACCAGTTTCTGAGTAACCGCATCACATTGTGGTACCAGCCTACATGGCTTTCCAGGATTTCACCAGTACGTGGGTCATGGACATTAGGGCCATAAGCGTTTTGGATATCAGCAGCGAAATACCGTATTACCGAATAACGTGCATCTTCTAAGCTTCTAGTAGAATCGTTTTCCGGCCAGTATTCCCCACGAATCGCATTTTTCCACCCGGCATTTTCAAAGGCTTCCTGCCAGTCGTCTACACCCATTTTTAGGTATTTACGCCATTTTACAGGAGTTGCTGGGTCAATGTAGTATACAATTGGTTTTTTGGGTTCTATCAGTTCCCCGTTACGTTGACGTTGTGCATCCGCTTCATTTTTGGGTTCTAAGCGCCATCTCACCGCAAAGATATCATTATCCGATTTTTGGGATTCTTCGCCAAACACCGCATATTGGTTTGCAAAATATCCTACTCGGGGATCGAAAAATCTTTTGCGCATAGGGGTGGTTGGTAGCAATAAAAAGGAGGTATTGAATTCCATCGTTACCACACCAGCATCTCTTCCAGAAGGCAAGTACCTCCCGATTTGAGGGGCAGAAGAAGTGGAGAGTACTGGCGTTACGACTGCAAACGTTTTCACCGTCCTAATTTCTGTATTGATTGGGAAGGAATTGATTTCAGCAATATAAGACGACTCCTTTTTAAACGAGCCAATTTTATGAATTTGCTTTGCTGTTGGATCTATAGAGAAAGTCTGATTGTCGGCATTAAAGAAATCGGATACGTCTATTATCGCAGATTTTTTCAAAGTATCTTTTCCAAAAGCCTTAATTTCAAATGCTCCAATAATTGGATCTGAGTTGGAGTTGAGTACTGCTTGGTAAATTGGTTTGGTACTATCGGCACTTGAAATTACCATGGTTACAGACCTCAAAAAGAGATTGTTGTCTGGCCCTTTTTCCCAACGTACCATTTGACGGTTTACTTCTTCACCCCCAAATATTCCACCACCTGCAGCCGTTTTGGAATAGCGAGTAACTGACATTATATCTTTGTTGAGCAGAGAGTCTGCAATTTCCAGGTACCATTTTTCGGATACCTTATGCACGGTAAACAACCCTTTTTTGCTTATTGCTGTGGAGTCAATGATTTCTTTGTACGGCTTAGGCCCTTTCTTTTTGTCGTCCTTGGGTTTTTCTTTAGAAGCAACCGGTTTCTCAGTCTTTTTATCGTCCTCTTTTTTCTTTTTTTTCTTTTGAGCTAAAGAAGGGTGAAGTTGGCAACATAGCAATGCTAGTACCAGCCACAATCGAAAAGTTTGTTTCATGGAGTATTGATTTATTTTTTTTGTTGTTATGACAAATATACGTTTTGGGATTCAGTTTTTATACACACTCAAAAAATATTGAAAATCTGTATTAACCGGATTTTAGCTACTCAAAGGCTTATTTCAACAATTTGGCCAAAACACCTTCTTTGAGGGCATAACGTGAAACTTGAATATGAGTGATTTGAAACGTTTTTAGAATATAGTCGATGAGGCAAGAAGCGACCACTATCATGTCAACACGCAGAGAAATCATGCCGGGAATGGCCATTCTTTGTTCTTGGTTTCCCACCAGCAACTGTGAAAAAATGGCGTAAAATGAATCAATGGGTAGGGCAAAGTCGGTTTGGTCAAAAGGAGGCCAATTCCCTGTTTGGTTATGAAACTCAATATCGATTAAAGTTTCGAAAGTACCCGACGAGCCAACAAGTTTTTTTGGGGCGTATTGATGCATAGCATTTGCAAGTTCAATGAGGTTCTCGTCCAGATAACTGTATAGTTTTCTTTTGCTAGCTTCTGTGATAGGATCTTTTTTCATGAATTTCTCCATGAGACGTTGGCCACCTACTTCAAAGCTTTGTTTCCAAAATATTTGATTTTCATTACCTATTATAAACTCCACGCTGCCACCGCCAATATCCATAATGAGGGAAGGCTCCGTGCCGAGCTTGGTGCCATCTTTCACACCCAAATAAATCAGGGTGGCTTCTTCTTGGCCAGAAATTACAGTAATTGGAATTTGTGTCGCATTTCTGATAATTTCACAAAACTCGGTTTGATTATGTGCATTTCGGATAGCACTGGTACCAAAGGCATTTATATTTTCCGATGCAATTTCGTATTTATCCAGCTGTTCACGGAAATAGGTAAGTACGGTGAGGGCCCTTTCTATGGCTTCCTCGGTGATGAGGTTATTGCCAATTCCTCCTTTCCCTATGCGGGCTGGCAGGCTTTCATGGAAAAGCTTTTGAAACTTATCACCCTGTTTTTCAATGATCAGTAAGTGAAAAGTATTGGTGCCCAAATCAATTATTGCCCAACGTGTTGCCATAAATTTCAATAGTATTTAGTACTCTGATTGTTTCTGTTGGACAATATGCAAAAATATCGTAATTTTTAACAACTTATTATTTGACTTTCTGATAGATATATATTTCCTTTGCAGTCCAATTTGAGAATTATATCCAAAGAACATTATATTTTTATAAGCATGCTTATTATAAACATCAAAGACAACGAATCGATTGACCGCGCTCTTAAGCGTTACAAGAAGAAGTTTGAAAGAACTGGTACTATGCGTCAATTGCGTTCACGTACTGCTTTTCAAAAACCTTCTGTAAAACGTCGTTTCGAGGTATTGCGTGCTGTATACAAAGAAAAAACTTACGGACATTTAGAGAACTAGGCCTTTTGGTATAGTCTACTATTTGTTCTAATGGACTTAAATCCATTGACATCAAAAAAGAGCTGTTTGAATAAACAGCTCTTTTTTGTATGTTGGCTGTATGATACCACAGTTTATAGAATTTTTAAAATTCGAAAAAAGATCCAGTGAGCATACCGTCAAATCCTATGGAACTGATCTGGAGCAGTTTCGGCAATATTTGGTTTTTCAATTTGAGATAAACAAGCCCGAGGAGGCAAAGTCTGTGATGCTCCGCTCGTGGGTAGTCTCCTTGATGGAAGAGGGTATTTCGCCCATATCAGTAAATCGAAAAATAGCTTCCCTTCGTGCTTATTATAGCTTTTTAAGGAAAAGGAAATTGATTCCTGAAGACCCATCCAAGATTTTGGTAGCTTTAAAAGCGCAAAAAAAATTACCTTCCTTTGTAGATGAAGAAGCCATGTCCTCCCTTTTTGAGGAAGAAATGTTTGATACCGATTTTTCAGGTATCAGAGATAGGCTGGTGATGGAATTGTTTTATGGAACTGGAATCCGGCTTTCGGAACTTATCAAAATACGAATTGAAGATATCAATATCTATGGCCGCACCTTACGTATCCACGGGAAAAGAGGAAAAGAACGAATTGTTCCACTTACTTCCGTTTTACTGGAATTACTTCCCAATTATTTGTCGATCAGGGAGTCAGCTTCCAGATTTGATGCCTTGATTATTACGGATTCAGGAAAGGAAGCGTATCCTATGTTTATCCAAAGATTGGTAAAAAAGTATTTGAGCCTGGTTACCACTCTCAACAAAAGGAGTCCTCATACAATCCGTCATACCTTCGCTACGCATTTACTAAATAGAGGCGCCGATTTGAACGCCATCAAGGAATTGTTGGGGCATACGAATCTGGCAGCTACTCAGATTTATGCACATAATACCATCGAAAAACTTAAAAAATCGCATCAGGATGCGCATCCGAAAGCTTGAAATCGAAATTTTAAGGTATATTTGTTTGAATCGATAGTCTCAAAATAAAATTTTGTCACTCCACTATGAATAACAGTTTCCAAGACGCAGTAGTCACGAAATACAATATTTTTAACAGCCTCTTCCTAAGTTTACCGTACCGCGGTATATTCCAAACGGGCTCCTTACTTCCTATTCTTACACAGCAAAGTGAGGTGGGTTTTCAAGAAGGTAAATCGCCTAAACAGATCATTGAACACTTTTTTGAAGAGCTGCTGGAAAGTGCAACACCCAAAGAAAGGAATGATTTGTTGTTTGCCTTTATCCAGTATATCGAACGGCAGGTTGTATTGTTCGATTCTGTAGAAGATGCCGCTTTTGATAAAACACATGACCTTACTGGGAAAGGTTCGGTAATGTATCTTACCGACCGCCTCGACGGTGAAGCAATGAAAAAAAAGTTGCTTGATAAATTGCAGGATTATAGTGTAAGAATAGTATTAACGGCTCATCCAACGCAGTTTTATTCTGGACAAGTGCTCGGGATTATGAATGACTTGGAAGATGCCATCAAAAAGAATGATTTCACGGAAGTAAACCAGCTGTTGCTCCAACTAGGTAAAACGGCGTTTATAAACCATGAAAAACCAACTCCATTTGATGAGGCAGTAAGCCTGTGCTGGTTTTTGGAAAATGTATACTATGATGCCATTCCAACCATTATTACCAAATTGGTGAAGGGATTGGGAATGACGATTCATGACTGGCCTTATGTGAACATTTACCGTTTAGGGTTTTGGCCTGGTGGTGATCGTGATGGAAACCCATTCGTAAATGCAGATATTACCTTAAAGGTGGCAGCCCGATTGCGTGAAACGTTATTGCGTGGCTATTACCGAGATATTCGCACCTTAAAACGCAGACTTACCTTTAAAGGGGTTGATGATGCGGTAGCGTTGGCGGAACGCAAAATGAATTCGACCATTTTTGGCCCCTATGAAGAGGGATATAACAATGCTCAAGAAGTAGTCGATGAATTATTAAAAGCCCGTGAGGTATTAGTAAGTAAGCATCAAGGGCTATTTGTGGAGGTTTTGGATAATTTTATTCTAAAGCTAAATCTCTTTGGGTTCTTCTTTGCCAGTTTAGATGTTCGTCAGGACAGTAGAAAGCACGGTAAGGCTTGGGAAGATATTCTTAAAAGATTGGAACAAAAAATTCCATTGCTTAAATATAGTGATTACGAAGGTTGGGATGAAGACAAGCAAATTGACTTGCTGATGTCGTTGAATATCCCATTGCGTGACGAAGATTACGAAGATATAACTACCAAAGATATTCTTGGTTCTATTCGGTCTATCAAGTCCATACAGGCTTCTAATGGCGAAAAAGGAGCACACAGATATATTATTAGTAATAGTACCTCTGCGCTCAATGTGATTCAGGTTGTAGCTTTGGCGAAGAATTTGATTGCCAATGATAAAGGGGAAGTAGCTTTGGATGTTGTGCCATTGTTCGAAACTGTGGACGACCTTGCCAATGCCTCCGATGTAATGCAGAAGTTGTACAATAATGATTACTATCGGGCTCATTTGGCCCGTAGAGGAAACCATCAAACGATAATGGTGGGGTTCTCAGATGGTACTAAAGATGGGGGGTATCTACGTGCCAACTGGTCTATTTATATTGCCAAAGAAGAACTTACCAAAATTTCAAGAGAATACGGTATCAAAGTGACCTTCTTCGATGGACGTGGAGGGCCTCCTGCGCGTGGAGGTGGTAATAGTCATAACTTCTATTCCTCTTTAGGACAAGATATTGAAGACAAGGAAATCCAGTTGACTGTTCAAGGGCAAACGATCAGTTCTAACTATGGCACGGTTACTACTGCCATGTATAACTTAGAGCGGTTGTTTACAGCTGGTTTAGAAAATAGCCTTTTCAAGAACAATCGTACCGAGGATGATCTGGACGAAGCAGATAAAGAACTGCTGGAAGAAATGGCGGCTTCGGCCTATGATTCTTACCTAGATTTGAAGAATCACCCCCAATTTGTAAAATATTTGGACAAAAAGACCCCCTTGCGTTTTTATGGACAAACCAATATTGGCAGCCGTCCTACCAAACGTGGAAGCGGAGACGATGGATTGAAGTTTGAAGATTTAAGAGCGATTCCTTTCGTGGGGTCATGGGCTCAGATGAAGCAAAATGTGCCAGGGTTTTACGGGTTCGGTTCGGCCATAGCGCAGATGGAAAAAGAAGGTAAGAAAGAAGCGATTAAGAAATTATATCAAAAATCACTTTTCTTCCGTACACTCATTGAAAATTCAATGCAGTCTCTTTCCAAAGCCTTTTTTGAAGCCACTGAATATTTGCGTCATGAAGAGGAATATACTGAGTTTTGGGATAAAATGTTTGAAGAGTTCAAGCTAACCTTGAAAATGCTTTTGGATGTTTCTGGGCAAGGTGAGCTTTTGGATAGTAACAATGTTACCAAAGTATCTATCAAGACCAGGGAACGTATCGTATTGCCTTTAATTACGATTCAACAATATGCACTGCAAATGTTAGCGGAGGATCCTAAAAATCTGCCTGCAGGTGTTGGTGTTGAAACCTACAACCAGTTAATCGTACGAGCGATGTTTGGTATTATTAATGCTGCAAGGAATTCAGCTTAATTGCCATATAGCCTAAAATAACAAAAACGCAGCCTCGATTCCTGGGCTGCGTTTTTGTTATTTTAGGCTTTTTTTGTAATAATTAACCGCACTTAGAGGAACCGCAGTCCTTGCAAGTAAGGCAACCTTCTTGGTACATCAAATTGGTGGAGTCGCAGTTTTGGCATTTCTGCTTGGTTGCTTCGGTGCCATCGGGAACATACCTTTTTAGTGCTCTTGCTACGCCGTTTTTCCAAGTATTAATGGATTCGGTGTCCAATTGTAAGCTACTAATAAGATCCACAATTTTTTCGATTGGCATACCATGTCTTAGAGTACTTGAGATAAGCTTGGCATAGTTCCAATATTCCGGATTGAATTTATGAGATAATCCTTCGATCGTCGTTTTATAACCGCGAACATTTTTGTATTGAAAGTCGTAGCGGGAGCTACCATCAGCCTCCCGATTTTTAATAATAAGGCCTTCATTAACCCAGCGAGGGATTAAAATACCATCTTCATCATCAGAAAAACCAGTGAAGATTTCATAAGGCATATCATCAATAAGCCCGATAAAGGCAATCCATTTGTCTTTTTTATTTTGGAAGCGCACCACATCAGCCTTTAATACTTGTGGTCGAATGGTAGGAAACGGAGTAGAAACATTTTCTGGGGAAGTCTCTTTCTTTTCTGAATTAGAAATCAAAACCCCAGATCTAGATCCGTCACGGTATACGGTAACGCCTTTACAGCCCGACTTCCAAGCCTCCAAATAGCATTGGCCCACAATTTCCTCTGTCACATCATGAGGCATGTTGATGGTTACACTAATAGAGTGGTCCACCCATTTTTGAATAGCACCTTGCATTTTTACCTTTTTGAGGTAATCTACATCATTGGAAGTAGCCTTATAGTAGGGCGAAGTTTTTACGAGTTCTTCTAATTCTTTTTCGGAATAATTTTTAGAAATATCATGCCCATTTACTTCCATCCATTGTTTGAAGCGATGGTGGAATACCACATATTCTTCCCAAGAGTCGCCAATTTCATCTACAAAATCGACACGGACATCTTTGTCATTCGGATTTACTTTTCTTCTTCTTTTGTATACCGGAAGAAAGACGGGTTCTATACCTGATGTTGTTTGAGACATGAGGCTGGTAGTGCCTGTAGGCGCAATGGTCAGTAACGCAATGTTTCTGCGACCGTGCTCAAGCATTTCGTAATACAGTTGTGCGTCCGCTTCTTTTAAACGTAGAATAAATGGATTGTTTTTTTCTCTTTCTGAGTCAAAAATCTTAAAGGCACCCCGTTCTTTTGCTGCTGTTACCGACCCACGGTAGGCTTCAATGGCAACGGTTTTATGGATTTCAACGGAGAATTCTGTTCCTTCGTCGCTACCATAACGAAGACCAAGCGCAGCAAGCATGTCCCCTTCAGCGGTGATGCCGATGCCTGTTCTTCTACCTTCTTCTGCTTTTGTTTTGATGTTTAACCAAAGATTTTTTTCAATTCGTTTTACTTCCGCTTCCTCTGGGTCGGCATCAATTTTACCGATGATGGCATCAATTTTTTCTAATTCCAAATCGATTATATCGTCCATCATACGCTGAGCATAGGCAATATGTTTTTTGAATAATTCAAAGTTAAAAGTGGCGTTTGACGTAAACGGATTTTCAACATAAGAAAATAAATTAATGGCCAAAAGTCGACAGGAATCGTAAGGGCATAATGGTATTTCTCCGCAAGGGTTTGTCGATACGGTTTTGTATCCTAGGTCAGCATAACAGTCGGGTACTGACTCATTGATAATGGTATCCCAAAAAAGTATCCCTGGTTCGGCAGACCTCCATGCGTTATGAACAATTTTGTCCCAAAGCTGGGAGGCGTTAATATCTTTGTGGTATAATGGACTTTCGCTTGAAATAGGGTACTGTTGGCGATAAGTAGTTTGGTTTTCAACCGCGCGCATGAACTCGTCATCAATTCTTACCGAAACGTTAGCACCCGTAACACGGCCTTGTTCCATTTTAGCATCGATGAAACTTTCGGAGTCTGGGTGTTTAATAGCCACAGAAAGCATTAATGCGCCTCTACGGCCATCCTGAGCTACTTCACGCGTAGAGTTTGAATAGCGTTCCATAAAAGGCACAATACCTGTGGAAGTAAGTGCAGAGTTTTTGACGGGGGAACCTTTGGGGCGGATGTGCGACAAATCATGTCCAACACCACCCCTTCTTTTCATAAGTTGTACTTGTTCTTGATCCACTTTCATAATCCCCCCATAAGAGTCGGATGCGCCGTTGTTCCCGATTACAAAGCAATTGGAAAGGGAGGCTATTTGATAGGGATTACCAATGCCGGTCATTGGGCTACCTTGTGGAATAATATATTTGAAACCCTTAATCAGGTCGAAAACTTCTGACTCGCTTAAAGGGTTGGGGTATTTCGCTTCCACACGCGCTATCTCAGAAGCGATGCGTTGATGCATATCATCGGGAGTGGCTTCATAAATATTCCCAAATGAATCTTTTAGGGCGTATTTATTCACCCAAACACGTGCTGCAAGGTCATCTCCATTGAAGTATTTTAAGGATGCCTGATAGGCCTCATCAGTAGAGTAGGTTGAAATTGTTTGAGCTAGTTCCATTTATATTTTTGGTGTGGTGTTTCAGTAATTTGTAGGGTGCAAATTTACAAAAAATTAAGTTGAAAGCTTACTGTATTTTAAAAAGTTATCCACTTTTATTTTATAAGTTATTGTTAATCAGATTGTTAATGTTTTTAAAATTATAAAAAGTTTACAATTAAATATTTTTTTTGGATTTTTCATTTTTACTAAAATAGTAAAAATTGAATATGTTTAAAATGAAAGTTTTGCCTATGGAGCATAGCAAAATCCCTCCAATTATGCTATTGAATTCGCTTAATTAGAGGGATTGAAAATTGAAATATTACAAATTAGCTTTGAGACAACTCCTCTGAACGTTTTTGGGCTGCAAAAATACCATTCTGTAAGGATTCTGCCATCCCACCTTGTTCAAATGCATTGAGTGCAGCTTCTGTGGTGCCGCCTTTGGAGGCTACTGCTTTGATTAAATCATCGAGTGATTTATCTGCTGTATTAATTAAGTGGAAGGAGCCTAACATGGTTTGTTTTACGAGTAAAGAGGCTACGGATTCCTCAAATCCCATTTTTTTGCCAGCCTCTATCATGGCTTTTACTACATAGAAGAAATAGGCGGGTCCACTACCGCTCAGTGCAGTTACGGCGTTGAGTTGTTCTTCTTCTTCCAAGAAAACGGAACGGCCAGTAGCATTTATCAAGTTTTCTATTTTATGGAGTTGGCTGACTTTCACTTCTGGAGATGCGGTGTACGCTGTAATTCCCATGCCCAACATGGCTGGAGTATTGGGCATAGCCCGAATAATAGCTTTATGGTCTAATCTCTCTTGAATCACGTTAATGGTGATACCCGCCATAATAGATAGTACTACTTGGCTTGGCTGTATAAATGTTTTTAACGTAGCCGCCACACTGTGAAAGTCTTGTGGTTTCACCGATAAAATAATGAGATCATATTCTTTTATTTGAGGGCCAATGATTCCAGAAATAATCCCTGGCTGGAAACTTCCTAGTTTTTCCATCCGATCTTCACTTTTTTCGACGAGTAAAAAGTCCTCTTTCTTTACCAAGTCAAACTTTAAAAAGGCTTTGGCAAAAGCCATTCCCATATTGCCACAACCTAAAACTGCAATTTTCATTTCACAAAATTTGTTCTAAATAAATCAATAGGGTTTGTACAATACCCAAAGTCGAAATTAATCGTATTCTACAAATTATGTACCATAATTCTTATTTTTAACGGGGTAGCTGATTGTAATTTATATTGGTTACCTTTATTTATATCAAAATGTATAAGTGGTATCTGCTTTGGTATATGTTTATCATATTAGGTGATTATTTTGAAAGATCACAGAATTGCATTTATTTATGACTTATATTCTTCAAAATCACCAAACCGTACTGTATTAATTGTAATAATCTTATTATGGCTATAAAAGTTGCTATTTCTCATAAAACAAAATATAAGTTTGATAGAAGTGTTTCCTTGTCACCACATATTTTTCGACTGCGCCCTGCTCCGCATTCACGTACTCCAATAGAGGGTTACTCTTTTAAAATTCACCCGGAGAATCATTTTATAAATTGGCAGCAAGACCCTTTTGGGAATTATCAGGCACGTGTTGTATTCCCAGAAAAAACCAATGAATTGTATGTGGAAGTGGAGGTGATCGCTAAGCTACAAGTGATAAACCCATTCGACTTTTTTGTCGAAGACTATGCCGATACCTATCCATTTCAGTATGACCCTGTTTTGAAAAAGGAGCTAGGTCCCTATTTGGATACGAATGAAGCTGGTCCCAATCTAAAGAAATGGATTGAAGAGAATAAAATTGAAAGTGGAATCAAAACAGTTGATTTTCTGGTACACCTCAATCAGAAGCTGTTTGAATCGGTCAATTACAATATCCGTATGGAAGCAGGTGTGCAAACCTGTGAAGAAACGCTAACTTCTTTGACGGGTTCGTGTAGGGATTCCGGTTGGTTACTGGTTCAGATTCTCCGTCATCTTGGTATTGCAGCACGCTTTGTATCTGGCTATTTAGTGCAGTTGTCTTCTGATGTCAAGTCGCTGGATGGCCCATCGGGCCCGGAAGAGGACTTTACGGATTTGCACGCATGGGCTGAGGCATATGTACCTGGTGCTGGTTGGATAGGGTTGGATCCTACTTCGGGTTTATTCGCGAGTGAAGGACATATTCCTTTGAGTTGTACACCCGATTTCTCGAGTGCTGCTCCGGTTTCGGGTGCTACTGATGTTACAGAAGTGACCTTTGAATTTGAAAATAAAGTTTTTCGAATTCATGAAGATCCCCGTGTTACCAAGCCCTATACGGAGGAGCAGTGGAGTAAGGTAATGGAAGTAGGCCAAGCAGTGGAGCAGGATTTACAAGAAAATGATGTAAGGCTGACTATGGGTGGGGAACCTACCTTTATTTCTATTGATGATTTTGAATCAAAAGAATGGATTACTGCCGCTGATGGTCCATTGAAAAGAAAATTGGCTTATGACTTATCGTTGCGCCTAAAAAACAGGTTTGCATTTGGTGGGATTATGCATTTTGGGCAAGGGAAATGGTATCCGGGGGAACAATTCCCGAGATGGCAATATGCCCTTTACTGGAGAAAAGATGGCATTTCTATTTGGAATAACGATAATTTGGTAGCCAAAGAAAGTGATCCAAAACGAACTTTTCAGGATGCTGCGATTTTTGCTCAGGAACTTACAAAGTATTTGGGGATAGCTGTAAATAATATTACTCCGGCATATGAGGATCCCATTTATTGGGCAATGGAAGAAGGTAAATTGCTCCTAGAAAAAGGATTGAATAATCCTGCCGGGTATGTGCTACCCATTAAATGGAATTTTGAGACGAATGCATGGACTAGTTCTAGCTGGGAGTTTAGAAGAGGAAACTGTTTTCTAATTCCGGGAAATTCGGCACTTGGGTTTCGGTTGCCCTTAACCTCCCTGCCCAAAATAGCCAAAGAACGGCGTGAGTTTCCAGTAGAGCGGAGTCCATTTGAAGACTTGCCAGCACTGGGCAATTTTAGAACAGCCGTTGAAAGTAGGTACGGACAAGTAGCTCCAAATTATGAACCTGCTGTTCAAAAAAACTTTGCAGATGTTGAGGAAGAGGCCAAAGCAAAGGCAGAGAAAACGGATGAGGGTAAAATACTTTTTGAAATTCCAGTCATCAAAACAGCTCTTTCTGTAGAAGAACGGGATGGGATGGTCTACATATTTTTGCCTCCTACAGAGTATTTGGAACATTATCTTGACCTGATAACTTCCATTGAGGCAACTGCAGAAAAGTTGCAAATGCCGGTAAGGATTGAAGGTTATCCGCTTCCATCAGATAGTAGAGTTCAGAAACTGAGTGTTACACCAGACCCCGGCGTAATAGAGGTGAATATACACCCAGCAAACAACTGGACAGAGCTTGTGGATAATATTAGTGCCCTGTATGAAGAGGCTTTCTTTTCTAGGTTAGGTACTGAAAAGTTTATGGTTGATGGAAGACATACAGGAACGGGTGGTGGAAATCATGTTACTATTGGCGGTAATACACCTGCAGATAGTCCTGTTTTGAGAAGGCCAGATTTGTTAAGAAGTTTGATAACTTATTGGCAGCATCACCCCGCTTTGAGTTATTTGTTTGCAGGTCCATTTATTGGTCCCACTAGCCAAGCACCACGTATTGATGAAGGACGAGACGAACGCCTTTATGAAGTGGAATTGGCTTTTGATCAAATCCCGGAGGGGAAGGATATTCCTTTTTGGATGGTGGATCGTATTTTTAGAAACTTGCTGGTCGACATAACGGGAAACACCCACCGGTCCGAATTCTGCATGGATAAACTGTACTCTCCCGATTCGAGTACGGGCCGACTGGGGATTTTGGAGTTCCGGGCGTTTGATATGCCCCCTCACAAGCACATGAATTTGGTTCAAACGCTTTTGATTCGAGCTCTAATTGCTAAGTTTTGGAAAGAACCCTATAAGCACAAACTAATTCGCTGGGGAACTGAACTACATGATCGTTTTTTATTGCCCCATTTTGCATATTTGGATATGGTGGATGTCGTGAATGATTTAAAAGTGGCTGGTTATGATTTTGATATCTCTTGGTTTGACCCATTTTTCGAATTCCGCTTTCCGTATTATGGCGGAGTAAAAGTGGATAATATGCAGTTAGATATTCGGTTGGGAATTGAACCATGGCATGTATTAGGAGAGGAGTTATCCAATTCAGGTACTGCGCGATTTGTTGATTCTTCTTTGGAACGCATTCAGGTAAAAGTGAGTGGTTTTGTGGAAGGCCGTCATATATTAGTTTGTAATGGTTGCCGAGTACCCTTACGTAATTCAGGTATTAAATCAGAATATGTTGCAGGTATTCGATACAAAGCTTGGAACCCCCCTTCGGCACTTCATCCCACGATTGGGGCTGATGCTCCTTTGGTCTTTGATATTGTAGATACTTGGAATAATCGTACTTTAGGCGGTTGTACCTATTTTGTTTCCCATCCAGGAGGACGAAGTTTTGATACCTATCCCGTAAATAGTTTTGAAGCGGAATCACGTAAAATAAGTTTGTTTCAAGGGTTTGGGCATACGCCATCTTCAAGTTCAGAAACGCCTATTATCTCCAAAGAGAAAGCCGGAATTTCTCGCTTTGTAGCAGAAAGAAAGGAAAATCTCAAAAGCGATACACCAATAGAGCTTGTCAATCCTGAGTATCCAAATACTTTAGATTTGCGTAAATTCTGGAAAACAAAATAAGGTGCATTTCTAAAAGGCCTGTTAGAATTTTTAACAGGCTCTTAGTAGACCAGGTTATTAAGTAATCGGTCAGAAATTGAGCTTGTTGAAATGGCGCAAAGTGTTTGTTTAATTTATTTTTTGGGGATTACTTTTTTCTAAAAACTAGTCAAGAGTATCTTTAAATAGGTATACAACAATTACTGAGGCTCCGTTAAAATAAGCTTTTAAAAAATGCTCAATCCATTATGTTAACAGAAGTGGCCGCAAACCTAATTCGAGAATATAAAAATTCCTTGAATTCTTATGATGAAATTCTGGATCCAAAAGGGGATATAAAACCGCATTGGAAAACCTTATTTCGGAATTTAGAACAACTAGGAATTAATGATTTAAAATTAAGAAATAATGAAATTATTGGAAAACTCCGAGAAAATGGCGTAACCTATAATGTTTATGAGACTCCCGATGGGCTAAATAGGCCTTGGCAATTAGATCCAATTCCTTTTTTGATTGATCAAGCTGAATGGCTCAATATCTCAAAAGGACTAGAGCAAAGAGCCATTTTGCTGGATTTGATCATCAAAGATCTTTATGGAAAAAGGAACTTGGTGAAGGATGCCATAATACCCGCAGAGCTCGTATTTGGCAATTCAGGTTTTTTGAGGCCTTGTGCCGACATTCATAAAATGGAGTCTAATTTATTGTCCTTATATGCAGCTGATTTGGCACGAGGGCCTGACGGGCGTATGTGGATTGTGGATAACAGGACTCAGGCCCCTTCTGGTTCGGGGTATGCGCTAGAAAACAGGTTCGCTATGAGTAAGCATCTGCCAGAACTGGCGGATGGGATGCATATTAACAAGTTGTCTCCTTTCTTTCATAGCCTGCAACAAAATATTATAGCCGCCACAGAATCTGTTACTGATTCGCCACATGTGATTTACCTTACTCCTGGCCCTAATAATGAATCTTATTTTGAGCATGCTTATTTGGCTTCCTACCTGGGGTATACTCTTGCGCAGGGAGATGATTTGATGGTGAGGAATGGATACGTTTTTTTGAAATCAATAGATGGCCTGCAAAAGGTTGACGTAATAATACGTCGGATTGATGACGAATGGTGTGATCCTCTTGAGCTTCGTGAAAATTCACGACTTGGGATTCCAGGATTATTGGAAGCTTTACGGATGGGAAATGTAAAGGTGTTGAATCCTCCTGGTGTAAGTGTTGTTGAAAATCATGCATTTTCGGCATTTATGCCTTCCATCTGTAAATACTTTTTACAACAGGATCTACTAATTCCTTCAGTAGCAACCTGGTGGTGTGGCCATGATGATGTGCTGGATAAGGTCCAACGAGACCTCCATCGGCTAATTATTAAGAAAGCCAACCGAAAGTCGAAATACAGTACGATCTATGGTAAGCTTTTAACGGTGGCTCAAAGAAAGTCGCTCTGTGCCGAGATAGCAGAAAGACCCTACGAGTATATAGCGCAAGAGGAAGTAAGGCTCTCTACTACTCCTTCCTATGTGGACGGAAAGCTAGTGCCGAGATATGCCGTCCTGAGATCGTTTTTGGTACACGATTCAAAAACGGGTTATGTGACCATGAATGGCGGACTTACCAGGAGTTCTCCCTTTGAAGATCGATTTGTAATATCAAATCAAAATGGGGGATTGTCGAAAGATACGTGGATCGTTTCAAATCAATCAGAAACACTAACGGAGAAGATAACCGTACCTTTCAAGTCTATTGTTAACAAGCATGTTAGCTTACCTAGTAGAAGTGCTGAGAATCTATTTTGGGTTGGACGTTACTGTGAAAGGGGGATTTCAACCATAAAATTTATAAATATTGTAATCAGTGTCTTAAACCTAGATAGAAATTTTGCTGGTAGTTCTAAGCAAGAACATATAAAAATATTGCTTGAATCCTTAACAAATCTTACGGACTCATTACCAGGATTTATACATGATCCAGATTTATTTGGGAGACCAATGGACGAAATAATGGATCTTGTTAACAGTAATTCCCGATCAGGCTCTATTGCTTCTGTTGCTTCAAATTTTTTGAATGCCGTGAGTTCAGTGAGGAATCAATGGGATATAGAAATATGGCGTACCATTGATATGGTAGAAAATGCTCTGAAAAATTTGACCGCACAAAAAGGAAAGATCGAACTCCAAAATAATGTGGATAATCTTTACAAAGGGTTGTTTGCATTTTTGGGTGTAGTGACAGAAACGATGCCCCGAAATAAAAGTTTCTTGATGCTGGATACTGGTAAACTAATCGAACGTATCCTTGCCAAAATACATGTAATTCAATGGTGTTTTAGCAAGGTTCATGAGGAAAATACAGAAAGCGAATTGGTAGAAGCAATTTTGTTAAATCACCACATGTTGGTTAATTACCGCCAGATCTATAAGTCTCGCTTAGATGTTAACTCCATGCTGGATATGATCATGTTTGAAAATACTTTGCCGTATTCGCTGGTGAGTATGCTGGACAAGTTGTTTAAAAATGTGAGCAAACTTCCAAAAGTTTCCAATTCCGAAAGAATCAACGAAACCGAAAAGTTATGTTTGGAAGCCACGACCCTGATAAAGCTGAGTAGTCCTGAAGGGTTGGCCGAAGGGAATTTGTTTGGAGAAAGGACTGCTTTGATAAATTTACTGTATAAAGTTACTGCGTTAATATTGTCAGTTTCTACGCAACTAACCAATCAATATTTTAGCCATAGTGTCATGCAAAATTCGTTTTTACAAAATAGCGAAGACGATGAAATATAAATTAGTTCATAAAACGGAGTACGATTATCCAGAGCTAGTGACTGGTTACCAAAGCTTGTTATGCCTGGTCCCCCGTAGTTTGCCAAATCAACACTGTGAGGATTTTAAACTGGAAATAGAACCTGCGCCGTCTGATATTTCTGAAAGAAATGATTTTTATGGCAATACGACACACTACTTTTCTTTGAATAGGCCACATCGTAAGCTAACCGTAACAGCCACCAGTATTGTAAGCCGTGGCAGTAGTACCATAGGTAGTGCTGTTCCCATTTCTCAGATAACCTGTGCGGATGCGAGGCAGTTAATAAAACAAGACAGAGCTTTACGAATAGGCTTACTAGAGTTTATGCTAATAAGCCCCATGGTGAAATGGGATCAGGAAATTTTTGATTTTGCAAAAGATTGCTTTCCTGAAAATGGGTCGTTATATGAATGTGTTACACAACTTAGTCAAAAAATATTTTCCGTTTTTGATTTTGTACCCCATTTTACCACCGTCAATACCCCTATTAAGGAGGTTTTGTACACGAAAAAGGGGGTGTGTCAGGATTTTTCACATCTGGCGATTGCTTGTATTCGTAGTATGGGTTTTCCGGCACGCTATGTGAGTGGCTATTTAGAAACAGTGCCGCCTATTGGGGTACTCAAATTACAAGGAAGTGATGCCAGTCATGCCTGGATTTCAGTATTTATCCCGGACCAAGGGTGGTGCGATTTCGACCCAACCAACAATTTGGTGCCCGGTGAAAGGCACATCGTTACAGCATGGGGAAGGGATTATAGCGACGTTCCACCGATGAAGGGTATTATATTTAGTTCAGGAAAGCAGGCATTAACAGTAAAAGTGGATGTTATTCCGCTTGAATAGTAACTCTTATCACGACTGGCTATGTAGGTAGACTTTTGTTATCAAAAAGACGTAACCTGCAATCCACTGGAAAATCGTTTTCAGAAAGGATTTGACCGCCGACGGCCAAATGCAATACTAAAAAAGTCGTGATAAGGTCTAGTAAAAGCCATTTATTTTAACGATTGGTTTTTGAAAGAATTTGAGAATTGACCTTGTTTCTCTAATTTTACAGCATTGTTTTTGAAACCAGTTTATTTAAAACATTTAAAGTCTAAAATTTAAACCAATTTTAAATCAAAAAGGGGAGACTTCTAAGCTTTAAGTTAATAATCACAAAATTCTGGATGAGGCATGCCTTCTGATAAGTGGCCACTTTAAAGGATACTTTCTAAGCAAATTTCATCTGACCTTAAAATCAATTATAAAGAAATGAAAGAAATAGCATTTAGAGATGCCATTCGCGACGCCATGTCGGAAGAGATGCGTCGGGACGATAGTATATTTCTGATGGGTGAAGAAGTTGCCGAATATAACGGTGCTTACAAAGCGAGCCAGGGTATGCTAGATGAGTTCGGCCCCGAACGTGTAATCGACACGCCAATCGCAGAATTGGGTTTTGCGGGTATTGGAGTAGGAGCTGCAGGAAATGGCCTTCGTCCAATAATCGAATTTATGACATTTAACTTTTCTCTTGTTGCTATTGATCAAATCATAAATAGCGCAGCTAAAATTTTGTCTATGTCTGGTGGTCAGTATGGTTTACCTATCGTTTTTCGTGGACCTACCGGAAATGCAGGCCAGCTGGGTGCACAACATTCTCAAAACTTTGAAAATTGGTTTGCAAATACACCAGGGCTTAAAGTAGTAATTCCATCCAACCCTTATGATGCAAAAGGCCTGCTAAAAGCCTCCATTCGTGACAATAACCCGGTTATATTTATGGAATCGGAGGTAATGTATGGTGATAAAATGATGGTTCCTGAGGAAGAATATATTATTCCATTAGGAAAAGCCGAAGTGAAAAAAGTAGGAAAGGACGTAACGATAATTTCATTTGGAAAAATGATTCCAAGAGTCGTAAATCCAGCCGTAGCAGAACTTGAAAAAGAAGGTATTGATGTAGAAGTAATCGATTTGCGTACAGTTAGGCCTATCGATTATGCCACGATCGTCGAGTCGGTTAAGAAAACAAACCGTGCAATAGTGGTCGAAGAAGCATGGCCACTCGCATCGATTTCAACTGAAATTACTTACCACATTCAACGTCACGCTTTCGATTATATGGATGCACCAGTTATAAGGGTGACCAATCGCGACGTGCCGCTTCCATACGCTCCTACGCTTATTGAAGAAATACTACCCAATACCAAGCGTGTAATAGAAGCAGTAAAAAGCGTACTTTACAAATAATCCCTTGTTTGAGCCATAAAAAAAACTTTTTTTATGGCTCAAATGTTTTTGATTTGGTTGAAGTCATAATATTTTTAAAGCAATGCTAGGATGATGAACTAATTTACTTTGAAGTTTTTCAATCTTTTTCAATTTTGAAACCACATTGATTGCCCTTTAATATACTGATAGAATATTAATTACCGAACATTATGCAAGAAGATAGAACCCGTTATTCAGCAGAGGAATTAAAAGAATTTGAAGAGTTGATTAAGAGTAAGCTGGAAAATACCATGAGTGAGCTTAACTATATCAAATCAGGTTTGAGTAAAAAGAATGAAACTGGCACCGATATTACCTCAGGAGCGGCAAAAGCAGTAGAAGATGGTGCGGACGCAAGCGAGCGAGAGAATTTGAGCCAACTGGCCGCAAGGTTGCAAAAATATGCCATTCAATTGGAGAATGCTTTGGTAAGAATTAAAAATGGCACTTATGGTGTTTGCGTTGATTCTGGAAAGCTAATTCCCAAAGAGCGATTGAGAATCGTACCACACACACAGCAGACCATTGAAGCCAAATTGAAAAGGGCCAGTTAGAAAATGGGATTGTGATTAAAATCTTAGAGCAATTGAATTCTAATTCAATTGCTTTTTTTATTCTATATCTGTTCCCAGCACTTCTTTTAATACTTCCATCAGACCATCAGAGGGGGTTTGTCCTTTTCTTTGGCTTTTGAAATACTCCTGAAACAGCTTATCAATGCCTAAGGAAAGATCTACCTGATTCGGTTCATCGGCAGTTTCGAGCTTCTTTATTTGCGGGATTATTTGAATGATACCTGCATGGGCTTCCAAAATCCTTTTTTTGTCAGCCGCTTCCAGAAAACTATCCGCCTCAATGGTTAGCTCTACCAAACAATTCTGATTTTCCACCAACCAATCAATACTTTGTTGTACCTCTGAAAATCGAACCCGTTTTAAAACTTTACCGGCTTTTAGCTCCATTTTGTTATAATTCAAAAGCGCACCCGCTGTGGCTTCTAACAGTACTACATACTTTTTCTGATCGGCTTCTGAAAAACTATATGCCAAAGGGCTACTAGCATATACAACAGGGGCAGGTAGGGTATCTACCACCTGGTACCGATGCAAGTGTCCCAGTGCTACATAATGAACTTCATCTGGAAAGTTATTGGAATAAATAGCCTGTGCGCCACCAATATGAAGAATCGGACGTTCATCTTCGGGTTCTTCGGGTTTTTCGCCCCCTTCTTTCATTACGAAAAGGTGGGTAACTAATAAATTAAAGCCATTCGAGTCTAAATGTTGACTTGCGATTTGATGCCAATGATTTTGTAAATAAGTACGAAGGGAGTCTTCGGGCTTATCAATGCCTAAAAACGTTTTGAGGCGTTGTTCATTCGCATAAGGAGTATGGATAATACGGAGTGGAAATGGACTGTTAGGTAGTTGTAATTCAAAAAAGCCAGGGCTTGTTTTTGTAATGGTAACACCTCCTGGAGTCTTAAATGGTGTGATTTCAGTATTGGGGAAGCCGATAAAAATAATACCACAAACTTTTGCGAGCGCCTCCGGAACCTGTATTCGTTCGGGCGAATCATGATTTCCTGCAATGGCGATTACCGCCCTTTTGCCATTAGCTGCGAGCCGGTGTAGGGTAGTGTACAGTAGCTCAGTAGCTTCAGCAGAAGGGTTGAAGTTGTCAAAAAGGTCTCCAGCAACTATTACTGCATCCACATTTTGTTCTTCGGCTATCGTACTTATTTCTTCTAATACCTCGCGTTGTTCCTCAAGTCTCGAAAAGTTATCCAGTTTTTTGCCAATATGCCAATCTGCGGTATGTAGTATTTTCATTATTCTGTTCTTATTTTAGCGAAATTAACCAATCAGATTTTCAGTGGTGGTCAATTTTATTAGAAGATTTATTTCTAACCCCAATTTAAAAATGGAGAACCCTTTCAAATTTATTCTTTTGGCTTTGCTCCTATCTTTTGTCCAGATAGGGTGTGTACCAAAAGGGGAAAAAGACAAAATGCCAGGAATGGCCATCTCGTTTGACGATCACTTTATCGAGGAATGGTATGCCTTGCGCCCTGTTTTTGAGAAATACAATGCCAAAGTTACTTTTTTTGTAACATGTTCCGATAGTCTGACCCCAAGGGAAGTTAACTTATTAAAGCAATTGCAAAACGATGGGCATGAAATAGGATACCACGGAACGGTCCATAGCCGCTCTACCGAACTAATCGCAGCATTTGGCCCACAGGGTTATAAAGAACAAGAGCTTAGTCCTGGCCTAAGTTATATGGAAAATGCTGGTTTTAAGCCTACTTCTTATGCACATCCGGGTGGAAATCATAACCCACAAGTTGATTCGGTATTGTTCAGTATGGGGTTCAAAATTTTAAGAGATGTAGCTATTTCTCGGCGAAAGGTTTTTGGAATACCCATTTATACGATGGCACCACGCATAATGCCTTGGATTTATTATTCTTTTGACAATACCCCACTCGTTGATGCCCTACTGATTGATACCGATTCGGGGCTAACGATGAAAGAAATGAAAGACGCTATTGCTACTGCCAAAAACAACCGCACCACCCTAATGCTATTTGGGCATGAGCCTCTCAATCATAAACCTATAAACGGGGAGTATGGCTTTGATATTCAATTTTTAGAATCAATACTTAAAGAAGCGAAGCACCAAGGATTAAATTTTTATACCATGTCGGAACTGATGGAGTAGCGATTACCTTCCAAAACGACGATCTTTAAATTTTAGAATAGGGGTTTCGAAATATTTAAAGATAATCCCGGAAATGAGTACTGATCCTGGAATAGTGAGAGTATATAGCACCACTTGGTATTCGATTCCTCCTAAGGCAGGAAAGTATTTAGCGAGAATATTGGTACAAAGTATGATCACGATGACGTGAAAAAGATAAAGCCCGTAGGATATTTTTCCAATATATTTCATGACAGGGTTTTCCAAGCTGATAATACTCTCCGGATTGCAGGAAACATTCACAATAAAAAAGCCAAAAAAGAGCGCATAAACTTCCAAGAATCCAGTAAAATGTACCCCCGTGAAGAAAAGTGCTAATAGTAATGCATAGACAATCCACTGAGTGCTTTTTCTAAACAAAAGGTCCAAAACCTGATTTTTATTCCGGTAAACGAGCCAAGCACATAAGCCTCCTAGTGCCATGGTTTGGATTCGGAATTGGCCAATGAAGGTAGCTATAATAGCTCGTTTTTTTTCTGAGTCAGCGTCATCCAGAAAATATAACCCTACAAAGAGCAGGGCCACAGTGGAAGCCAGGAATAGGAAGATCGTTGCAAAACGTTTCTTAGGATATTTTATTAACCACGGCCATAAGTAGTAAAACTGTTCCTCCACACCAATTGACCATGCTTGGGCACACCAATAAGGCAAATCGTAAAGTACAAAAGCATAATTCGGTAATACTAAAAACAATAATGCTAATCGTTCCGTATTGTGGACTTGTAATTTTTCCGTAATACCAGGATATGCCAATAAGTCAATACCTGGAAATACAAAAAAGCTGAGGACAATTACTAAGAAGTAAATGGGCCATATCCTAAAAACTCTCCTTAAATAGAACTTTTTAGTATCAATATTTCCGAAACTACCTTTTTCCTGAAGTAATAAATAGGTGATTAGAAATCCGCTTAAAACAAAGAAAAGACCCACACCTAGTCTCCCAGCATGTTGAATGATGGATGTTTCATAAATATTAGGTATTCCCAAAGCATGTTTGGCTTGTTCAATATGGTGGACTACTACCAATAGAGCTGCAATGCAGCGTACTCCGTTTAGGTTCGGAAAGTATCTTTTATTTTTGCTTTGCAAATGCTGAAATTTAATAAATACTTAGTGAAGGAAATGGGTCTTTCGAACGGTTCTTACTGGAACCAGCTCATCCATTTTTCTTGGATTTTTAGTACTTGTTCAATCACCTCTCGCACGGCACCGCGACCACCGTTTTTGGTAGAAATATAATCTGCTATTTCTAATATTTCAGGAGCTGAATCGGCGGGACATGCACCCATAACGGCTGTTTTCATCACTTCGTAGTCGGGTAGGTCATCTCCCATGAACAGTACCTCGTCTTCATTGAGGTGATTGTCGGCAATATATTTTTTGTAAATCGGTAGTTTTCCATCGGGTGAGGCACCCAAAAAAATATCAGTAACCCCTAAGTATTCCATTCTTTTTCTTACGCCAATTTGATTCTGGGCAGATAAAATAGCCACCCGGTACCCCAATTTAATGGCGCGGTTGATGCCGTAGCCATCTCGTACATTAAATACCCGGGGTTGTTCACCACTTTCAAGTGCCAAAACACTGCCATCCGTCATTACGCCATCGATATCAAATATAAAGGTGGTGATTCTCCCAAATCGTTCTTTTATATGCTGTTCCATTGTATCTAATTTTTGGTGGTGCAAATATAGTCTAAGTTTTTTAGCTGCCCGAACTTCTCATTCATCGTCGAGATACTGTTTTTGAATTTTTTCAGTGATCAATCGATAAACCTCTTTAAAGTCCATATCCGTTTCTTCAAGATATTCCAAATGTTTGTCAATTGTTGAAAAATCACCTCTTCGAGCCGGTCCGGTCAGTGCGTCCGCTGGGTCTTCGGCAATCAATGCCTTTTCAATGGTGGTATGAATGAGGGGTTTTAATAGGTCAAAGTTTAGGGATTCATTTACCACAAGATCATGAGACATGGTAATGAGGTGGTTGGTGAAGTTGCTAGCAAATACGGCAGCTATATGGTAAATAAGCCTTTCGTAGGAGTTCAAAACTTGTACTATTGAACTTACCGTGTTGGCTAGTTCCATTAATAAAAGTTCCACTTCTTTTTCTCTTGATTCGATGCAAAAAGGGATTTGGGAATAATCCATGGGAAGGTGTTTGGAGAAAGATTGTAGCGGATAAAAAATGCCAATCCTTACTGCCACATCGCTATAAATAGCCACCATCTTCTGTAGCTCAGCCAAAGTAGCCGTCCCCGATGTGTTTACAAGAATAATATTAGCAGGCAGTACAATCTGTTCCATTACTACCTCTAAAGCGTTATCCGAAACCGCTAAAATTATAATTTCTGCATTGCTGTCCGAAAAATTGAGGGATGCAGTAGCATCGGTGTCGTACAATACCGCGGCAAGTTTGCTGGCGTTTTCAAGCTTTCTACTGTATACTTCGCAAATCCAATGCCCGGCCTCTTCAAGAGCTTGCGCCAAATGCCAGCCTACATTTCCAGTACCAACTATAGATATTTTCATACTAAATCAAATAGTTTTAAAAGCCAATTTATGACTCCAAATTCTATTTCGCAAATCAATTTACTAAGGGAGCAGTTTGGGCTTCGGTGGTAATGCCGGCGGGTAATTCCATGATTCTTATATTTCTAAAATGTATTTCAGCCCCTTCCGATTCCAGGCAGATGTATC
>CAXBLH010000019.1:0-25610 GCA_963976315.1 uncultured Dyadobacter sp. | reverse complement strand
TTGGTAAGAAAAGTTTTATAAGACTGAATGTTTTTTCTGGAAATGAACGCACTTACCAGTCGTGGTATGGATCGCCAGAAGCGAAGGTAAAGGGTGATAAAGCCGGTATCCAAGCTTACATCGATCGTAATTATCTGAATGAAAGGGATGCACAGAACCTGCTTAATTCGGATGATAGAACCTATAATTATTATACCTATAAAAACGAGGTAGACAATTACCGTCAGGATCACTATCAGTTGGTAACCTCTCATAGTCTTACCGATAACCTGACCTTCAATATCAATGGGTTTTTGGTGCGTGGGTTAGGGTATTACGAACAATTCAGAGACCAAAATGACTATTCGGATTACAGCTTGCCAGACGTAGTAATTGGGTCTGATACCCTCACCTCTACGGATTTGGTTCGTCGCCGTTGGTTGGATAATTATTTCGTGGGAACTACTTTCTCTTTTGACTACAATAGTTTTAAAAAGCTAACGGCCAATTTTGGCGGCGGCTGGAACCAATATAATGGGGAACATTATGGCCGTGTAATATGGGCTAGGAATGCAGGTTCCATGGATAACGATTACCAGTATTATTTTAATCGGGGATTGAAAAAGGATTTTAATTTATATGGTAAGGTTTATTATCAATTTACGGATAAGCTTAATGCTTATGGTGATTTTCAGTTTCGTCAGGTAAATCATGATATTACGGGTAAGGATAATGATCAGATTATGTTTGATATCCATAAGCAGTTTACCTTTTTTAATCCCAAGGCAGGTATTAACTACCAATTGAATGGAACGAGCTCGGTGTATGCCTCCTACAGCATCGGAAACCGGGAACCGAGTAGGGGCGATTTTACGGATGGAGCCACTTCAAACATTATTCCAAAATCTGAAAACTTGCAGAATATTGAAGCGGGCTATCGAACGCAAGGTAACCAGTGGGCATTTTCAGCTAATTACTATTTGATGTATTATAAAAACCAATTGGTATTGACTGGACAGATCAACGATGTTGGAAGTGCAATAAAAGTAAATGTTCCAAAAAGCTATAGAACTGGGATAGAGTTAGAGGGTGCATTGGTAATCAGTAAAAAACTAAAATGGAATGCCAATGTAACGCTTAGTCAAAACAAAATTTCCAATTTTACGGAATACATCGTGGACTATGACAATGGGGGATACCAAGCGATTGATCATGGAAAAACGGATATTTCTTTCTCCCCCAACGTCATTGCTGGTAGCCAGCTTACTTATGCTTTTTCAAAGCAGTTTGATGTAGCCTTGTTAAGCAAATATGTCGGAGACCAGTTCCTGGACAATACTTCCTCGGAAACCAGAAAATTGGACGCCTATTTCACCAATGACATTCGTTTATCCTATACTTTTAAGCCCACTTGGGCCAAACAGATTTCAGTAAATATGTTGTTAAATAATGTATTCAATGAAATGTATTCTTCCAATGGCTATACTTTTGGGTATATTGCTGGAGGCGGACTTATTCAAGAGAATTTCTACTATCCACAAGCGGGTACTAATTTCTTGATAGGATTAAATCTGAAATTTTAGAAAATCCCCGCATGGATTCTAGTGGCAGAATCCATGCGGGAAATAATATCCAATTCGCTAGAAATTTAATTTGCCAAATTTAACCTTCTGATAGTCAGATTGAATAAATAATATCCCTGCTGTTTCGCTTAGGGCTTACGGCATACCGCCTAAAGCCAAGCTTAACAATTCTTATAAAATCCTTATTTTTCGTTTACAGTTTCTGGTTACCTTTGCGGCATGGAATTACAGAATGATTTATTGCTTCGTGCCGCCCGTGGCGAAAAAACTGAACGTACACCTGTTTGGACGATGCGTCAGGCAGGGCGGATTTTGGCGGAATACCGTGCAGTGCGCGAGCAAGCCGGTAGTTTTATTAAACTAGCTACCACTCCAGAGCTTGCGGCCGAAGTAACTATTCAGCCAGTAGATATATTAGGTGTTGATGCTGCGATTATATTCTCAGATATTTTGGTAATTCCAGAAGGGATGGGGCTTCCTTACGAAATGGTGGAGCAACGCGGGCCTGTTTTTCCTAAAACAGTACATACCCTGGCCGATGTGGAACAATTGCATATTGCCGATCCAGAAGCCGACTTAGGGTATGTTTTGGAGGCCATAAAGCTCACTAAAAAAGGATTGAATAACCGCGTACCTTTAATTGGTTTTGCGGGAGCGCCCTTCACAATCTTTTGTTACATGACAGAGGGAAAAGGTTCCAAAACGTTTTCGGTGGCTAAGAAGCACTTGTATACCGATCCGCTTTTTGCGCATACACTACTTCAAAAAATCACGGATAGTACCATTGCGTACCTGAAAGCACAAGCCGCCGCAGGTGCTAATTTGGTTCAAATATTTGATTCTTGGGCGGGTATTCTTTCACCTGAACAATACCACGAATTTTCGTTACCGTACATCAAGCAAATCTGTGATGCCATTGATGAGGTACCAGTAACTGTTTTTGCAAAGGGTGCTTATTTCGCAAGAGAGGCCATAGGTAACCTGAATTGTGAGGTGGTAGGGTTGGATTGGAATATGGACATCGCGGAAAGTCGCCAATTAATTCCTAATAAAACCTTGCAGGGCAATCTGGATCCATGTGTGTTATATGGGTCGTATAGTGAAATAAAGAAAGAGGTTAAAAAAATGATTGATCAGTTTGCAGGTCATGCTTATATCGCCAACTTAGGGCATGGGGTTTATCCTGACACCGATCCTGATAAGGTGAAATGTTTTATTGATACTGTAAAAGAATATTCGGCAAAATAGATTTGAAACTTGATATCATGTCGACTGGTCAAAAAGTAAAATGTGTGTTTCTGGATCGTGATGGTGTTCTGAATGTGGATCTGAATGATTATTTATACAATCTCGACGATCTGGTGATTCCAGAGGGGGTTCCAGAAGCATTAAAAATGTTAAAAGCCGCGGGTTATTTGCTGGTAGTGATAACCAATCAGGCAGGGATAGCAAAAGGGCGATATACTTCCAAAGAAGTGTATATGATTCACGATGCCATTCAAACAGTATCGGATCGGGTGATAGATGCTATTTATTACGCTCCATATCACCCTGAGTTTTCGGGTAATTCACTTTCCAGAAAACCCGGTACGCTCATGCTCGAAAAAGCCACTGCAAAATACAATATTGATTTGGAAAAATCTTGGATGGTAGGAGACCGGGATGGAGATATGCAGGCAGGTAAAAAAATGGGCGTAAAAACCATTCATATACTACCTTCGCCAGAAACTAGTACAGGCGACTTTCATGCACAGAGTTTATGGGAAGCGGCTAAACTAATACTTTTCAATAGCATGAATGAATAGCATTAGGCAGGCAATGTGGCCGGCGTTTCTTGAACTGGTGTGGCTCCATAAGCCGGACAAGCATGTTTGGTACAAGAAGAAAATGCAAATGCACCGCATATAGTTAGTATCGCAAATATTTTTTTCATGGTATTAAGAAAGATGAGTAAGCCCCTAAAAGGCTGATTCGTTTGAAAGTACTATGTTTCAAAAATATAAAAAGTTCTCTGAAACATCGTTATAATAACGACCTGATTCAAAGAACTTTATATTTTATTTTAAATTTTTGTTTCTTCTAACTCAATTTCTTCGGTATTGGTAACTGAATCCGCGGTAGGGGCTACATAGGAATCGTCCTTAAATCCTAGAATCCGTAACATGGTATCGCTATTTTGTTCGGGCGCGAAAACACGGGTAACTATTTTACCATTTTCATCCCGATCCACCAATACATGTTTTGGTGCAGGTATAAGACAATGTTGTATACCACCATACCCACCCAGCGACTCTTGGTATGCGCCAGTATGGAAAAAACCAATATATTGTGGTTTGTCGTCCTCAAAAATAGGCATATACAAATCCGCACTATGCATTTCACTATTATAGAAATCCTGTGAGTCACATGTCAAGCCCCCTAAGTTTACTTTCTGATAAGGGCTGTCCCAGTTATTGATGGGCAACATGATGTACTTTTGGTTCATGCCCCATGAGTCAGGAAGTTGTGTGATAAACGATCCATTGATCATATACCAAAGTTCCTTATCGTTTTGGAGTTTTTTGTCGATGATTTCATAAATAACGGCACCACTCTCCCCGACAGTATAACTTCCAAATTCCGTGAAAATATGAGGAACCGGGACGTTGTTTTTATTACAAATCCATTGAATATTCTCAATGATTTCGTCAATCATTTGCTGGTAATCATAGTTAGCCTGCAAGGAAGTCTGGATGGGCAATCCGCCGCCAATGTCAATAGAGTCAAGATCGGGGCAGATTTTTTTCATTTCACAATACTTAAACATAAAGCGAGTAAGCTCACTCCAGTAGTAAGCACTATCCTTAATGCCGGTATTGATAAAGAAATGCAATAATTTTAGCTTGAACCTAGGATTAGAGGCGATTTTGTCCTTATAGAGTTCATTAACATCGTTGTATCTGATACCAAGCCTAGATGTATAAAATGCGAAATTGGGCTCTTCATCCGTAGCGATTCTAATTCCAAAGTTAACAGACTCGGCGGTAACCATTTGCTCATAAGCTTCAATCTCCTTTAGATTGTCCAGTATGGGCATACAGTTGAATCCCTCATTGATAAGTTCGCTCAGGTATTGTGTATACAAAGGCCTTTTGAAGCCATTGGCGAGTATAAAGGTATTTTTGTTGACCTTGCCTCTTCGGTACAACTCCCTGATAATAGGGACATCGAAGGAAGACGAAGTTTCTAAATGAATATTATGCTTTAGAGCTTCTTCCAGAACAAAACTAAAATGGGAAGATTTCGTACAGTAACAGTACGTATAGCTACCCTTGTAGTTATGTCGCTTAAAGGCATTTCTAAAAAACATATTTGCATTCTCGATATGCTCTCCAATTTTTGGAAGATAGTTGAGTTTCAAAGGCGTACCATGTTCCTTAATGATGTCCATCAGGGGTACATTGTTGAACAGCAATTCATTATTATCAACGTTAAACTCCATAGTAGGAAACTCAAACGTTTGCTGAATCAGGTCAATGTAGCTTTTCATTTATTATATGTTCGCGAGTTGCTGTGTAAAACTGTGAAAATTAAATAGAGTGTAAATATTACACTTTTCTTTTATTGTATTTTAATCACGGTCCGAATGAATGTATTTTGAAACTTATTTCTTTGAAGAAATAGATTCAATAAGAACCATTTTAGGATACTGTTTTTTTTAACATAGGTGTTAGTAAAATCATTCCCGGAGCCAAACTTTCATCCTAAAAATAGGCGCTTGATCCATTTATATAACCCGCTGGTCATTATTAAATTGTCTCCACTTTTGGTTTTTAGTTCCTTTGAAATGCTGGTGTAGTGAAAATACGGCACAATTGTAGCATTTATTGATTTAGAGTTTCTGTATTTAATACAATCTTTTATTATTGTGATAAATGTTGATTTTAGAATTCATAGCCATTAAAAGCAAACATTCTTATTTCTTAAAATTAGATTTTGTTGCGGTAAGTTATATAAAATCAATATGTTAACAAATTGTTAAATTTTCTGGTATAATTCTGAGGAAATTTTTTTTAAGAAAACTTTGAACATATTTAAAGTTTTCTTGGTTTTCCTCGCAGAAAAGTATAAAATTTGAACGGTGAAAGAGCGAATAATAAAAGAATCATTAGACTTATTTTGGAGATACGGAATTAAGAGTATCACCATGGACGATATTGCTAAGGAGATGGGTATCTCAAAGCGTACCATTTACCAGCACTTTAAGGATAAAAACGAGATCGTTAAAGCCATTATCAAACACCGTCTTGAAAAGGAGTCCTGTGATTTTCATGAGCTAGAAGAAAAAGCAATTAACCCAATAGATGAAATTATATTGATTTCCATACACCTGCGTGTAAGTCTCGCTAATATGAATCCAGCGGTACTTTATGATTTGAAAAAATATTATCCGCAAGCGTGGGAGCTCTTTAATAATTTCAAACGTAGCATGGTGCTACAAAGTGTTCGGGATAATTTGTCAAGAGGGCAAAGTGAAGGGCTTTTTAGAAAGGATATCGATATTGAGGCTTTGGCCAGGCTTCGTATGGAACAAATTGAAATGGCTTTTGATCCTGTACTGTTTCCTGTTGCGCAGTTCAATATGATAGAGGTACAAATTCAGTTTTTGAACCATTTTGTGCGTGGTATTCTTACACCCGAAGGTCTTAATTATTACAATACCGTAGAAAAAACAGCAATTGAAAATAACACTCATGAGAAATGAAAGAAAATTTTACAGTCCGCTAATTGCGATTGTAATGGTATGTTTTGCGTTGCAAGGTAAGGCTCAGCAGGGCTATTCATTGCATCAGGCGATCGATTATGCAATTGATCATAACTTGAATATCAAGAATTCCAAGCTAAATGCCTTGTCGGCGGAGGCGAGAATTGGTGAAGTAAGGGCAATTGGTTTGCCTCAGGTATCTGCCAATGTGAATCTCACCGACAACTTAATCATTCAGCGGTTTTTCTTACCTGCAAATGCCTTTGACCCTACTGCACCCGCAGATGCGCCACCCGCAGCCGTTAAGTTTGGCGTAAAATACTCAGGATCTGCCTCTGCTACTTTAAATCAACTTTTATTCAATGGTACCTATTTGGTGGGTCTTAAAGCTGCTGCTACCTATCGAGAATTGGCACAGAAACAAGTGAAGCAAACCAAAGTAACAGTGGCTGAATCGGTAGCTAAAGCCTATTATTCCGTACAGGTTGCTGAAGAAAGAGCCAAAGTTTTGGATGTTAATATTTCCAGAGTAGATTCCTTATTGGCGGAAACCAAGATCTTGAATGAAAATGGCTTCGTGGAACTTTTGGATGTTAACCGGCTCGAAGTGCAGGTTAATAACTTAGAAACAGAACGTAAAAAGGTTCAGAATTTGATTGAACTAAGTTATTCCTTACTAAAATACCAAATGGGTATGCCCTTGGAGGAAGGGGTGGTATTGACCGACGATATCAAAAGCGAAAACGTAGATGCCATCAAATCCGAAATGATAATGCCGCAAGTTGACTATGCGAATCGGGTTGAATTTAGCCTTTTGGAAACCCAAAAAGAATTAGCGGATCTGGATCTAAGAAGTATTAGAAGTGGCTACTTGCCCGTACTTTCTGCTTCAATCGGTTATGGCCATAATAATGGTCGTGATAAACTGGGAGACCTGTTTAGTTCTAAGTGGTTTAACAATTCTATACTGAGTTTGAATCTTAATATTCCAATTTTTGATGGTTTTACGAAGAAGTACCAAATAGACCAGAAGAAAATTGCTTTGGACCAAGTAAAAGTAGGTCAAACACTTTTGGAGCAATCTATCGATTTGGAAGCATCGCAGGCCGCTACTACCATCAAAAATGCGGTTTCTGCCTTAGAAACTCAAGAAAGAAATTTGAAACTATCGAAAGAAGTGGCGCGTATATCCAATATCAAATACAAAGAAGGGGTAGGGTCCAACATAGAAGTGATCGATGCGGAATCTTCCTTAAAGGAATCGGAGACCAACTATTTTGCTGCTTTGTATGACTTGGTAATTGCGAAAATAGACCTGAAAAAAGCCAAAGGGGAACTGTATACCGGTCATGAATAATCAATCAAAAAATATTAACACAATACAAAATTTGAAACTGCTACTTGATAATACTATGAAAAAAAATATGCTGTTCCTTGCAACCATGGCGGTATTACTTACTGCTTGTGGTGGAGATAAAAAAGAAGGATTGGAAGGTAAAAAAGAAGAGCTGACCAAACTGAAAGCGGATCAAAAGGAAATGGATCAAAAGATTAAAACCTTAGAATCTGAGATTGCGAAATTGGATACAAACGCGAAGGTGGAAGCCAAAGTAAAAACCGTATCGGTGGTAACCTTAAATGCGGAGACGTTCAAGCATTATGTGGAGCTACAAGGAGTGGTGGACGCAAAAAATAGCGTGTTGGTTACGCCTAAAACTGGGGGTGTGATCACTGCAATGAGTGTAAAAGAAGGCGATCGCGTAAGTGCTGGTACTGTCATTGGCCGTATTGACGATAGTATTCTGCGCGAGTCCATCGAAGAGCTTAAAACCCAGCTTACCTTGGTAAATACGCTTTTTGACAAACAAAAGAATCTTTGGGATCAGAAAATTGGTACTGAATTGCAGTATTTGCAAGCTAAAAACAACAAAGAGTCTCTGGAGAAAAAATTAGCTACCTTGAAAACGCAGCTTGCCCAAAATACCATTGTTTCTCCACTTTCTGGGGTGGTGGATTTGGTGAATGTACGCGTTGGAGAAATGGCTTCACCGGGTATGGGTGTAGTGCGTGTGGTGAACCTTTCGAACTTGAAGGTAATGGCTAAGGTGTCCGACGTATATGTTTCTACCGTGAAAAAGGGGGATGAGGTTGTAGTGAAATTTCCAGGGATGAACAGAGAATACAAAGCGAAAATTTCATTTGTGAGTACTACCGTTGACCCGCTTTCAAGAACTTTTACGATTGAAGCCAATTTGCCATCCGATCGTGACTTGAAACCAAATATGGTAGCGCAAGTAGAGATTAACGATGTTACCAATAAAGATGCACTGGTAATCGAGCAGAATTTTGTTCAAAGTACTGAAAATGGCCAAATCGTTTTTACCGCTGTTGAAGAAGGTGGAAAGAAAGTTGCACGTTCAAAATCAGTGAAAACGGGTCTGTCATATAACGGTAAAATAGAAATCTTGGAAGGACTTACCGCGGGTGACCAATTGATTTCAATCGGATACCAAGATGTAGCCGACGGTCAGGTGATTGCCTACTAATCCTATGTAGTGTGCATTGCTACGGACGATAACCGTCCCAAAGCAGGCGCTTTGCTCATTTATAAAATTTAACTTTCAGTACAAAATGAAATTTAATGAATACAAAACCTTGGGCTTTACCAATTGGTGCGTAGAGAATCGGACAACGATTTACATCTTTACGTTCATCATTTCTTTGGCAGGCTTATTGGTCTATAATAGTCTCCCCAAGGAGCAGTTTCCGGATATTAAAATCCCGCAAATCTACATCAATACGGTGTACGTAGGTACTGCCCCTGCAGATATTGAAAATACGATTAACAAACCCATCGAAAAGCAGTTAAAGTCACTGAATGGGGTGAAACGTATTAAATCCAACGCATTGCAGGATGTGTCGGTAATTTTGGTAGAATTTACGCCCGATGTAGAGGTGGAAATAGCGTTACAGCGAGTTCGCGATGCGATCGACAAGGCCAAAACCGACTTGCCTCAAAACTTGGATGCCGGGCCTACTGCCCAAGACGTGAACTTCTCGGAATTTCCGATTATGAACGTGAACATGGCCGGAAACTATTCTTTGAAACAGCTTAAAGAATATGCAGAAGATTTGCAGGATGCTATTGAAGCGCTTCCTGAAATTACACGGGTAGATATCTTGGGGGCCTTGAACCGTGAAATCCAGATCAATCTTGATTTGGATCGTATGAAGTCTACCGGTCTTACCTTTTATGATGTTCAGTCGACTTTGCAAGGAGAGAATATCAACATTTCTGGTGGAGAATTGAACGTGGATGGTGTCCGCAGAACGGTGCGTGTAAAAGGAGAGTATACAGAGGTAAGTCAAATGGCTGATATGCGCATACGCACCGGTACTGGCGCAGTGGTGCGCCTAGGTGATATTGCAGAGGTGGTAGACAGCTTTGAAGAACAACAGGATTTTGCTCGTTTGGATAAGAAATCGGTAATCACCTTAAACGTAATAAAACGCTCTGGTGAGAACTTGGTAGAAGCGGCTGATAAAATTGAAGACGTAATTGCTGACTATCGTGAAAACAGATTTCCACAAGGTCTTGAAATTAAAATTACAGCCGATTCGTCAATCCAGACCAGAGCCGATCTTCATGATTTGATTAATACCGTAATCCTTGGGTTTATTTTCGTGGTGATGGTACTGATGTTCTTTATGGGGATTCGTGATGCCATTTTTGTAGGTCTTTCCGTTCCGCTTTCCGCATTGGTAGCATTTGTACTGATGCCCCTCATTGGGCCGATGGTGGGGACCGAATTTACTTTGAACACCATTGTACTTTTTGCTTTCTTATTAGGGATTGGGCTGGTAGTGGATGATGCCATTGTGGTGATCGAAAATACACACCGTTTGTTTAACCAACATAAAGACTGGACGATACAGCAAGCTGTGAAAGCGGCCGCTGGGGAGGTATTTATTCCGGTACTGTCGGGTACACTTACGACCGTGGCACCATTCTTCCCGTTATTGTTCTGGACAGGTATAGTAGGGGAGTTTATGAAGTTTATGCCGCTGACGCTGATCATTACTTTAGGTGCTTCCTTGTTTGTGGCCTATGTAATGAGCCCGGTTTTTGCGGTTTCGTTCATGGGGCGACATGAGGAAGAAAAAGAAGCTCACGATACAAGTATTAAAGCCATTCGTAGACCAATCATTATATTAGCTGTAGCTGCTATTGTAGGGTACTTTATCGATAAAGGTATTGGTAACTTCGTTGTATTTATATTGCTGTTCTATATTTTTAACCATTATGTTCTGACACCCAAAATCTTGGTTCCTTTCCAGGATAGTTTGTTGCCAGCTTTGAAAAACAACTATCGTAAACTGATCGACTGGTTGTTGAGAGGTTGGAGACCTGTGATTGCGATAGTATCTATGCTCGTCCTGTTGGTATTTACATTTGTTTTGACGGGTATCGTAAAACCGAAGGTACTTTTCTTTCCAAGTGGTGACCCTGACTTTGTATATGTTTATAACAAGCTCCCAGTGGGTACGGATGCCGTTGTGACGGATTCTGTTACCAGAATTATCGAGAAGAAAGTTTTTGAAGTTTTGGAGAAAGAAGATGCCATGGGTATCGTCAATTCGGTCATTGCCAACGTTGGTAAAAATGCCGGAGACCCCTTCAATCCGGATCGTGCCGCAACACCCCATAAATCCAAAGTAACGGTAGCATTCGTGTATGGAACGGAACGTGGGGGAAGATCCAGCCAAGAGATTCTTAACAAAATCAGAGATGCAGTAACGGGAATTCCTGGAGCTGAAATTTCAGTAGAACGTGAAGCTGTTGGACCTCCTACGGGTAAGCCCATTTCGGTGGAGATTTCAGGTGATGAGTTCCCTATACTACAAGTATTAGAGAAAGAAGTACTCGAAAAAATTGCCTCGTCTGGTATTGAAGGAATTGACCAGCTGCGTTCGGATTTGGTTACCAATAAGCCTGAAATCGTCATTGATATCGACCGCGAGAAAGCGCAAAGGGAAGGTATTAGTTCACAGCAAATAGCGGGTTCGATCCGTACGGCTTTGTTTGGACTGGAAATTTCGAAATTCCGTGACGAAAAGGACGAATATCCGATTATGGTGCGATTGAAAAAGGATGATCGCGAGCAAATTGAAAAACTTTTGAGCCTGAATATCGTTTACCGCGATATGAATATGGGAGGGGCATTACGCCAAGTACCAATTTCTTCGGTGGCTAATATTCATTACTCTACCACATTTAGCCAGATTAACCGGAAGGATCAGCGTCGTATCGTAACCCTTGGTTCCGATGTAGTGGATGGTTATAATGCCAATGAAGTGGTATCGCAAATCGAAGACCTGATTAGTACCATGGATGTGCCAAATGGCTATACCATCAAAATGGGTGGGGAGCAGGAAGAGCAAGACGAGTCCATGGCGTTCCTAGGCTCCGCCTTTGGTGCCGCTATGCTCTTGATTTATCTGATTCTGGCCACCCAGTTTAACTCTGTTGTGAAGCCGTTTATTATCTTCTTTACAATTTTACTTTCATTGATTGGAGTACTATTAGGATTTATAATCTTCCAAAAAGACTTCTCTGTAATTATGTCCGGGGTAGGTATTATCGCACTGGCAGGTATTGTGGTGAAAAACGGTATCCTACTTATTGAATTTATTGAAGAACTCCGAGGGCGTGGGTATCCAATGCGTGAAGCCATTATAGAAGGAGGGGCGATACGCCTTACTCCTGTATTGCTTACGGCATCGGCAGCGGTATTAGGACTTGTACCTTTGGCATTCGGTATCACGGTAGACTTTGTGGGGCTGTTTCAAAACTTATCACCAGACATTATTGTCGGTGGGCCGAGTTCAGTATTCTGGAATATTTTGGCTTGGACCATTATTTTCGGACTTACTTTCTCGACCATCCTTACCTTGGTGATGGTGCCTTGTATGTACTATGTCAACGAGCGAATCCGCGACAAATGGTTCAGGAAAGGAGAGCCCGAAGTAATTAACCCTAACTGGAGAGAAGAGAAAATATAGTGCTTTTGGCGATCGGCTGTCAGCAGTCAGGCTCAGGCAGGAAGCGATATGTTATCTGTTTTAGGTGGACGAAGGTTTCCAACTAGCACTATTCTAGACAAGAAAAAAAGCAACGTCCATTTTGAAGACAATAAAATGTTTTTAAAATGGACGTTTTTTGTAAAAGATTATTACATTTGCAACCCAATTGAAAAAGGCAATACCACGGGATGTGGCGCAGCTCGGTAGCGTGCTTGCATGGGGTGCAAGAGGTCGCAGGTTCAAATCCTGTCATCCCGACATTGATTATCAGGCTTTTAAGTATAAAACTTAAAAGCCTGATTTTTTTTAGTCGAACATCAGTCGAACTTTTTGGTTGAGTTTGTTTTATACTATATAGCTTAAGGTAGCATCTAAAGTGATTTCTTTACAATAAATCACTTTCTAGTAGTACCCGATTACTTCCCTTCAACATAATAATTAGTACAAACTATTTATGCTAATAGCTTTTCCAGTTTCATTTTCCACTTTTCCCAGTCTTTCATTTCTTTGGTTTGTAAATCAATGAATTTTTGTGTGTGGTCATGATGTACTAAATGGCAAAGTTCGTGAATGATAACATACTCAATACAGCCCTTAGGTGCCTTAATTAATTCCGGATTTAAAATTATTTTACCCTTAGGCGTACAACTGCCCCATCTTGTTGGCATTTCGCGCAGTACTATAGAGCTTGGCTCAACTTTATGGCTCCTGAACCGCTCAATTAGAGGTTGTGAAATGATTTCAAACTTTGTCCTAGCATGTTGCAAGTACCAATCATTCAATAAAGCCTTTGCTCTTGACTTTACTTTTGCGGTCACTTCAATGAATTTCCCTTTTAATTTTACTGATTCATTATTTCCAATGTGAATTAATAATCGATATTGTCTACCCAGATACAAATGGGTTTCACCACTAACATATTTCCGTTGCGTTGTCTTTGGGTGAAAAGAAAGAAAGAAGCTCTGCTGTTTTATTATCCAAGGTGCTTTTTTTCTAATACTCTCTTTCACTTTTTCGATTGTTGTACCAGTTGGAGCTTTTACCAAAACTTCCATTTCTGGAGTTACGGTAATACCCAATGATTTCCTTTCAGAAAACTCTAGTCTAAAATCAATAGTTTTACTTCCAAATTGTATAGCCTCCTTCATTATTTATATCGAATTTTGGCCACTTCAATACAATCATCTGCAATCTTGTCCATGTCCTGGAATGATAACTCCACATTGTATTTGTCTCGTACTTCATCAATTAAGTAATCACCGATATCTATAAGTAATTTTCCTGTAATATTTGTTTTGAATTGCCAATCAACTATAGGTTTATTATTGTCCAAAACTGATTCTTGAATTAAGTCATCGATATGCAATGCTACTTGTGTTGAAGCTTCTTTTAGGATATTATTATCTTGAATTTTGTCGTTTAGTGCCTCAGCAGTTAGTCCATAAAATGCTTTGGCAACATCTCTACCATTCAGCTGTTCTGGCAGATCTTTGTCTATATGTGCTAACACATTGTTCATTATATCCTGAACTCTGCTCAAGTATTGCGCCTCACTAATACGTTTGGCTTCATATTCGGCAATTGTTTCCCTCAGCATTTGCGAAAACTTCTTATAGAAAGAGGGGTTTTCCTCCATTTTATCGCTGATGTGTTTTGCTGTTCTGCTAGCAATCTTGTCTGCCTTTGCTGCTTTGCCCGTTGTATTTTCTACTTCCTGCTGAAATTTATCTTTATCGAAAATATTTACCAATTCGGTGATGGTTTCAATTCTTTCGGTAGTAATATGGGTGTCAATCAATTTTTGAATTTGTCCTTCGTATTGCTTATAATCGATTTCATCGCTGTATCGCTCTACCACTGCCAAACGCAGTTTCAGGAACATCATCAAGTCCTCTTTGTAACGATTGATTATTTTTGCTTCGGTGTCTTTATGAAATTGTATCGATGATAATGCCAATTTCAAACTCTTGGCAAATGCAGCAAGTTTGTCATAAAATAAAACGCGTATAGCTTCATCTTTCAGTAGTTGTTGATAAGCTTCTGCATCCCTTTTATTGGCTATTGTTTTGAAAATATCCCATAAATCCGAATATTTTTGGGGCAGCTTTTTTATTTCTTCCGAAATATTAATCAATGTCCCAGCCAAATCCTCCTCATCAAAATCTTCAAATGAAGAATACAATTGCAAGGCATCATCCAAATTTTCAATTACGCCGTAGTAATCTATTATATAACCAAATTCTTTATCGGTATAAATACGGTTAACCCTTGCAATAGCTTGCAAGAGTTTATGGCCTTGAAGATTTCTTGTGAGATATAGCACAGTATTTTTGGGCTCATCAAAACCTGTGAGTAGCTTATCTACTACTATTATGATTTCAGGGTCTTTCTGATTTTTGAATCGGCTAATGATATTCTTCTCATAACTTTTTGGATTTCCATGTTCATCCATCATTTTAGACCAAAATAACTTCACTTTTTCCAGTGATTTCCCATAAGCACTATCTTCTCCTTCCCTATCATCAGAGGACGAAATCAATACCTCACTGCTTACAATGCCAATTTCATCTAGATATTCTTTGTATTTGATAGCGTTTACTTTTTTATCGCAAACCAACTGACCTTTAAAAGGTGTTACCCCTTGCCAGTTGTCTCGAAAATGATAGCTGATATCCCAAGCGATCATTCTCATTTTCTGTTCGGCTGAATTCAAATGGTCATATCTAGCAAATTTCTTCTTGATGTCTGCTTTTTGATAATCATTCAAGGGTTCGGATACCATTCCAAAAAATGTATCTAACGGACTTGCATTAACATCTTGTGTAGCCAATCGGCCTTCATACAATAATGGAACAACAGCCTTGTCACTTACGGCTTTTTTAACAGTGTATGCATCAATCATGCCACCAAATTTTGCCGCGGTGCTTTTATCTTTTTTGAAAAGGGGGGTTCCTGTCAGGGCGATAAAACAAGCATTTGGCAATGTTTTTTGCATGTCAATATTAAAAGTTCCATGCTGCGTTCTGTGTCCCTCGTCTACCAATACAAAAATGTCGTGGCTCTCCAAAGGCTTGTTGATTTTCTTTACTGCAGCTACAAACTTGTTTATTATTGTGGTTACAACGGAGTCACTTTTATTTTCAAGCAAATCTACCAAACGCTGTCCCGTGGTGGCATTCTCAACAAATTGACCGCATTTTCTGAATGTACTAGTAATTTGACTATCTAAATCAGTTCGGTCGGTCACTAATACAATCTTTGGATTCCGAATTGTTGGCTCCATAGCGATTGCCTGTGCTAACATGACCATGGTCAAAGATTTTCCGCTGCCTTGAGTGTGCCAAATAACACCGCCTTTTCGTTTACCATGTTCAATGTTTTTTATTCTGTGCATTGTTTTTTTGATGGCAAAAAATTGTTGGTATCGGGCTACTTTCTTTTCGCCATTATCGAACAAAACAAAATTGAAAACAATGTCCATTAATCGTTCTGGACGACACAAACCAAACAAATATTTATCTTGTTCAGTCGGCAGAATTTCTTCTTGTTCTAATGCATCAAAGTACTGACGAACGTATTTGAACCTATCAGAAAACAATTGTTCTTTTATAGAAATGGGAAGTGGTTTGTTTTTGAGTTCCTGTAATTTGTTTTTGTAGTTTCGTTCTTCTTCATCGTTACTAAATCTCTCCTGCCATATTGCCCAAAATTTTTCAGGAGTAGCGTTGGTGGCATAGGTTGATTCTTGTGTGGCAATACTTAATATCAATTGTGAATACACATACAAACTACGGATACCATCTTCTTGTTGGTTGCGTAAATGCTGACTAATAGCCTGTTTTAATGGTTCTTTCATGTCCGGTCGTTTGCACTCAATAATGCAAAGGGGGATACCATTTATAAATAGTACCAAATCTGGTCGGTAATGCTCCTTGCTGGTGCTGCGCATCACACTATACTCTTCGGTTACATGAAATACGTTATTACCTATATTTTTCCAGTCTATGTACTGTAGGGTGAAACTTTTTTTGTCGCCATCCACACTTTGTTCCAATGCCTGGCCCAAAGTGAGCAAATTGTATGCTCTCTCACAGGCAGCAATATATCCCTCATTCATAGGCATATTTTTCAATATGAGTATTCCCCGTTCAATATTATCATCAGTAAAGATGCTCGTTTTAGAAGCGCTTACTCTGATACTGTTGATTTCCTTTAATTGCTTCCGCAATATATCTTCCAGCAATACATTGGTAGTTTTGCCTCCTCTTTGCCTGTCGGCTTCTGCTGGACTCAAATAAGTATAACCCAAGTTTACCAGCATTTGCAATGCGGGAATCTGGCTGATATGGTCTTCCTTAAAACTTGGTGTTTCCATTGCTTTATTATTTCATTTTGTATCATGTATAGAAAAGTGCGGTTAACTATACATGATAGTTCGGTTATGTATAGATTTTACCTATTCACTTTATATGAGTCAAATTTTTAATGTTATTTTGCTCGTTTTTTATTTTGTAATCTCTCTACTCAGGCAATTGTTTCTATACATGTTTCGCAAACATATATAGAAAGTGCCATTTTTCTATACAGGTTTTGTTTGATTCACATTCGATAATAGGGCATACAAATCCGTATTGATGTAATAATTGTTTCTCCCAAACTTTACCTTTTGAACTATTCCAATGAGGTCTAGTTCATCCAAATACTTGGTGGCGGTTATTCTGCCTACTTCCAAATCATTCATTACAAAATCAATTTTGGTGTACGGGTGTTTAAAAAGATTGTTGATTAAATCTTGGCTGTAGAACTTGGTGTTCTCTCTTATTTTCTTCTTATGCTTAAGCATCAGATTCTTTATCCCTTCAATGATTTTGATGGTTTGTAAAGAAGTCTGCTCTATCCCTTCCAGAATATAAAGTACCCACTCTTCCCAAGCGTTTTGGGTTCTTACTTTTTGCAGCAAGCGGTAATAGTCGGCTTTGTTTTGATTGATGTAACGACTCAGATACAGTATAGGTAAATTCAATAGTCCTTCTTTAACGAGATACAAAATATTGATAATTCTGCCCGTTCGACCATTGCCATCATAAAAGGGATGAATACTTTCAAACTGATGATGAATAACTGCCATTTTTACCAATGGATCCCAATCGCATATTTCGTTATCGTTCATAAACTGCTCCAAATTCGTCATAAACGCCAGCACTTCTTCGAAGGTTTGTGGAGGTGTGTACACAATTTCTCCGGTTTGCTCATTTTTTAGTTCAGTGCCAGGTACCTTTCTAAAACCTGCATCATTTTGTTCCAACGTTGCCTGCATTCTGGTGATATGGTTGTTGGATAAAAATCCTTGCTGCCGTACCGTTTCAAATCCCCAAAGCAGCGCTTCGGCATAGTTGTGTACTTCTTTGGATGCAATAGATTTAAACTCCCTTTTTAGATAATCGCCTTGATATAACTCATCGTGGGTGGTTATAATGTTTTCAATAGCCGAACTGTCCTTTGCTTCCTGTAAAGAAAGTGTGCTGAGAAGTATATTTTCATTCGGAATGCTCAAAGCAGCACCCTTCATCTCGGCCAAAGCACTACGGGCAGCTGCTGTTTTCTTTAGTATGGCCTTGGTTTCTAAATCGAAATCCAAAGGGAGCTGTGGTATTTTATATGCCATGATTATCTACTTTATTCTTGCTATTTTCAATGCTGATTCCATTGTTCCATTGTGGCTATTTTCCTTTCGCCAATCCTTATTTGAAAGACGCTTTTCTAAAATAACTTCATCTTTTTTGTTTTTAAACATTTGAAATTCCTTGCCATTTTCATGTTTAACTAAAAGCCGATCAGGTTCATGCAAATAATCAGGACATGTACGCAAAAGACTGTGAACCTCTTTAAGAAACAATGATGGATTCTTATACCGTTTTTCATAATGGAAGTTTAACGCCTTGTTTAATACTCTTTTGAAAACATTATCCAAATAGAAAGGCAAAGAGTTGGTGTCGACCAATTGACCTTTAACTATTTTGTTGCCAATAATTTCATCGAACTTCGCATACTTATTTGCTTGGTTTCTAATTATATCTAACTGCTTATTCTCTCTTACCGTGAGCCAGTCCTTTGGTGAGTTGATAGGAAAATATCCACCTAACAATTGAAACATAATAACTCCAACTTGGTAGATGTCGGATTCATAGTAATACTCATTTTTCAATATCGCTTCTGGTGGAAGATATAGATAGGTTGATTTTGATGCTGTAACACATCCGTCAGCCTTATGAATCTTTTTTACAGCTCCAAGGTCTGCAATTATTGGAATATTCCTTTCAAGGTCTAAGAGAATGTTTCCCGGTTTTAAATCTCGGTGTACTAAATTGTGTTTTGAATGTAATTCGGTTAGCCCAAGCAAAACTCCAGAAATAATTTCAAGCGATTCTCTGGTTGAAAGTTTTCTGTTGTCAATTATCCCTTGTAAGTCTCCACCTGATATTCTTGGTGTTAAAAAGTATGCGTAATGGGGTGGAAGAAAACGCAGATCATAAATTTTTAAAATGTTGTTGTGTTCAATATCTTTTAAGATTATTGCTTCTTCTGCCGCATCGTATTTTGGATGTGACCAATAAAATTTCAACACTACGTCATCATTCATTTTAATTCGATTTCCGAAATAAACTTCACCATTGCAACCTCTACGGATATACTCATAGACGTTGATATCTGGTGTATTTCTTACGAAATCCTGAATTGCCTTTACTGCATCCTCATCATTTAATTCTACTGATACCATTGGTTAACCCATTAAATAGTAAGCTACATCATAGGCATCTTCCTGATACTTATTTTTCGACTTGCCCGTCTTTGTGTTTTTTTTGAAAAATGCATTTGTCGTTTGTTTCCAAACTTGCTCTACGTCAACAGTATCGTATAACTGAATAATGCCTTCCAGTTTAAATGAAATTGGAGAAGGTGAACGGTCGCCTTTACCATTTGCATTTCGCGCAACAATTCCAATTCGTAAAGCTCCAATTGAATCGAATGCAGCGTTTATTTGATCACGAAACTGTCTGACCTGACTAGGTTTTGTTGCGTCGTCAATGCTATATTTGGCAGACTCATCCGTCTGCCAAATATTTCCAGCTTCATCTTTTTCAATCACAACTATAATGGCCTCTGTGGATTTTATTTGAATTCCTATCGTCTTCATATCCTATTATTTATTTTCAACCTCACCTTCCCCGTCAACAACACCTGCATCATCCCCTTCTTTTGCTTCCTTAGCTTCTCTGCTTTGGCTTTGAGCAGGCTGATTTCTTTATCTGCCGCTTGCAGCACTTGGGCAATTGCGGCTTGTTCTTCTTTTGTCGGCGGTAATATCACCTTCACAATACTAAAATCTTTGAATTTGCAGTTCAATGTATCATCAACTAAGCCTTGTGAATTCCTCCAAAACAAGTTAGTCAGTTTTGGTGTTTTGAATAAATAAGAAAAGTAAAGAGAATCAGTATTTTTCTTTGGAGTAACAACTGTATATGCAGGACTAACTATTCCTTCTAAATCAGATAAAGCACTTCTACCTTGCCACATTCGCATTGTGTTGTATCCAATATCACCAGGACAAATTCTTTTGTATTTTGACTTATCACTGTTTGACGTGTCTTTCTTGATTGATTCATCTTGAGGGTAAACGCCATTCTGACCAATAGAAAGTAAAGGCAGGTCAAAAAATTTAGTGTCATTGCGTTCTGCAAACATCTCACCTAATTGCATTTCCTTCCACTCCCCACCAAAGCCCTTCAACCGTTTCTTCCCTGTAAGCAATTGCTGCATGAGCCATTTTTTTCGGAGTTCTTTTTGGGCAATGAGTTTTTCGGTGCTGTGGATGGCGGCATCTGCTGTGCTGAGCACTTGAGCTATGGCTTTTTGCTCGGGGAGTGGGGGGAGTGGGATTTTTACTTTTGATAAATCACTTGAATAAATATGTACAACTGAGTTCCCTTGCCCCAAAACTCTTTTTTGCCTTTTTACAAAGTCAGTTTCCAAAGCATATGAAAGACACTCAGGATTAATATCCTTTTTCGTTGAAAGAATAATTATATCTCCACCTGCATACACTTTTTCATTTCCAATATAAGCAACAGCTTTCCCAATTTCTTCAACTGTTTCGCCGGACCCAGCAAAAAGAATATCACCGTTCTTGATTTCTTTACTTTCATTCGCAACATCAAGTGTTATAAATGACTTGAATTTCTTGATTATAAAATCATGTGTAGTATAAATTTCTCCATAGCGAATACATGGCAATCCATCTGAAATCACTTGTTCCTTCAGTATTCCCTTTCCTTTGGAAAATGCTCCTAATTCTCCCAAATTGGGAATACTCCAATCACTCGGAATTTCAGTATTGTAAAACGCTTTGGTATTTTTTGTTTCAATTGCCATTATCTAATTTTTTAAGGTTGTTATTTCCCATCAGCGATTTTAGCTGTTGTATGGCTATGGCATTTAGTTTTCGTAGGCGTTCGCTTTGCGCTAAGTCCATACGGATAAATTCGGCATTCATACTTTCAATATTTGCCAATACCAGCAGTTGTTCTATGGTAGCATTATCGCGTATGTTCCCATCTTTGTCGGTATTTGATTTTCGCCATTGCTGTGCGGTATTGCCAAATAGGGCTACATTCAGCACATCGGCTTCGCTGGCATATATATACTGTTCTTGCTCTTTGGTAATGTTAGCAGGTATTATATTTTCTTTGATAGCATCGGTATGGATACGGTAGTTTACTTTAGAGAGTGTGCGGTTGAGGTTCCATTCCAGCGATAGTCTTTGGTTTTCATCTTCCTTGAGCCGTTGAAATTCTTTTATTAAATAGAGTTTAAATTCAGGACTCAGCCAGCTCCCAAATTCAAAAGCCAAATCTTTATGAGCATACGTACCGCCACCATATCGTCCTGCCCGGCTTTGAATACCAACAGCCAGGGTGGCATCCGCCCATTTCTTTGGCGTAAGATGAAAGCTATTTAATCCTGCCTCTTTTTTAAAGGTCTCGAATTCGCCACCTTTAAAATTCGGGTTGTGCATTTGCTCCCATATACCTAAAAACTCAAGGGTATTCCTATTGCGCATCCAGCTATATATCAGATCGTCTCCGCCAAATTTTTTAGCCATGTCAGTCAGGCAGATGTAGTCATCTTCCTTTTGGGTAAGAATGGTAATAGCCGTTCCTTGAACATTAATCGTTGATTTTTTTTCTTTCGCCATATAAATATTTTTGAACCTTTTCAAGGAATAGCTCGATATGCTTAGTTAATTGTTCGAGATAATCACTCATTTCTGCTTGCACTCTCATTAGTTTATTTTCCCACTTTTCAGTCTCCTGTTGCACGGCTGCAATGTCAACTTCGGCTTCTTCTTCAAATGTATCCTCATAGCGGGGGATATTGAGGTTACTGTCATTATGCTATCTAATTTGAGTGACTTGCAAACAAGGCTGCAAAGAAAAATAAATTAATTAGTTGATTATCAATACATTTTTCTTTGCAATCATGATTTTTTATTTTTCGGCAACTGTAAAGTTCTTGGCTCCTTAACCTTTTCCAGTTTTTTAATACTATCGGCCACAGGTAGGTTTTCGGGCATGGTGCCGCCAATTTCTGCTATGGTTTTGCGTACTTTTTTACCAATGTCATAATGGGTTTTGTTGGCTTGTTGTTTGCCTTTTATATTGTCTCGCCTCAGTTTATCTTCAGTTTGTGTAGCACGGAAAAGGTTGGCAGCCAGCTCGGTGCTGCCCATGTGGTCAAGTATGCCTTGGTTTTTAGTCAAGCCTTTGCGTTGGTGTATTCCTTTTGCATCCAGCCCGCCATATAAACCTTGGTAGCCATGGTTTTGAAAAATGGCATAGTCTAATGGTTCTATTACACCGGCTCCTTTGGCAGCATCGGCCAACTGTAAATTATGGCGTTTCATTTCTTCCCGCAAAAACAACCGTCTTTCATCCTCGCTTTTCAGCCGGTTATATTCGTCCATTTGCCTTATTTCCTGCAAACGGGTTTGCACAGCAAAGTAGGTTTGCCCTTGCGCTACTACTTCTTTGCTTGGGTCGGCGTTTTGCACGATGAGGTAGCAGAAATATCGAGAGAATTTGAAACTGGGGTAGGTGTGTTTGGCACCTTGTCCAGCTTCCAACACCTCGTTGGCTTTAACGAGGTGTTCAGATACCTCTTGTCCGCTATTGGCACAAGCTTCTATTGCTTTATTAATTACGCCAACAAAATTTCTACTAAAATCGGTGTATTCTAATATTTTCGCCAATTTACGGGCATACCAAAACTCATTGCCGTTTTCATCAATTTCCTTAATCTGTTCAAATACTGTTTTATTGGGGTGGGATAAATCGTTTTTCATCACTAAGAAATTAATTGTTTAAGATAAGTGTTTATTTCACTTTGTACCTTCCCTAATTCCCCTTCCAGTTGTTCGATCTCCAGTTGTACCGCGGTAATGTCCACTTCGGCTTCTTCTTCAAAAGTGTCCACATAGCGTGGGATGTTGAGGTTGAAATCATTTTCTAATATTTCTTCGAATGTGGCCACATAACTAAATTTATCTTCCACCACACCAGGCCTCAGTTTCCCAGCGTTAAAATCCCGATAAGTGTTTACAATGTGTCCTATATCGCTATCACGCAGTTTGTTTTGGTTTTTGGCGCTTTCGTAATGCTTGCTAGCATCTATAAACAGGAAGTTGTTGTTCTCGGCTCCGCTCGAACTGACAGCCTTATTCTTGTTGAAAATAAGAATGGCAGCCGGAATTCCTGTACCAAAAAACAGGTTAGCAGGTAAGCCAATCACGGCTTCGAGTAGGTTTTCTTCAATGGTACGTTGGCGTATACGGCCTTCGCTTGCCCCACGAAATAATACGCCATGCGGCACTACCACACCAGCTCTTCCACTTTCATTCAAAGTTTCTATCATATGGCTAATAAAAGCCCAGTCACCTTTACTTTTGGGCGGTACGCCTCGCCAAAAGCGGCTATATTTATCCGTCTCAGGGTCGTAGCTAATGGTCGTTTTGTCTCCTTCTTTATCTTCAATCTTGCCCCATTTGTCCAAGGAAAATGGTGGATTGGCTACTACGGTATCAAATTTCATCAACTTGTCACCTTCAAGAAGTTTGGGGTTACGGATAGTATCACCCCAGCGGATAGTCGCATTATCGAATCCATGCAAAAACATGTTCATCACCGCCAAAGCCCAAGTACTGCCGTTGGCTTCTTGTCCGTATAACGAAAAGTTATCCGATCCTACTTCTTCGCCAGCTTTAATCAAGAGTGAAGCAGAGCCACAGGTAGGATCGCAAATCCGAGAGCCAGGTTTTGATTTGGTAAGTTTGGCAATAAGGGTTGAAACTTCTTTGGGTGTAAAAAATTCACCGGCTTTTTTCCCAGCATCACTTGCAAAGTTTTCAATCAAAAACATGTAAGCTCCACCAATAATATCCACGCCATCCAAGTGCGAAGGGCGTAAGTCCAAGGCATCCTTGTTAAAGTCGAGCAATAAGTTTTTCAGGCGGGTATTCTTATCTTTTTGTTCACCCAATTTACCGCTATTAAAGTCAATGTTTTGGAAAATACCAGCACCGTCTTCGCTATATAACTTCTCACGGTTAGCTTCTTCCAAATCTACCAATGCAATATTTATAAGTTCTCCTATATTAGGCTCATTACGAGAATCGTACAAAAACTTAAAATGACTTTGATTTGGCACCACAAAACGTTCGTGCTGCATAGCTCGGTTGGCTCGTTCCTCTTCACCGTTGTATTTTAATAGATAAGCTTCTTTTTTGTCGTCATAAACATCACTTAGATATTTAAGAAACAGCATTGTAAGGACATAATCTTTATAGATACTTGGATCAATACTGCCTCTAAAAGTATCGCACGCTTTCCAAACTGCGTTATTAATATCACCTTGTGTAATTTTAGCCATGGGATTTATAGTATTGCTTTGATGATTTGATGTTCGATTAATTGTTTTCTTTTTTGTAGAATAGCCAGCCTTAGTTGATGTTCTGCACCAACTAAGCTTGCGAGCTGTACGATGGCCATTTGTTTTTCTAGGCTAGGAATTGGGACTTCCACTTCTTCTAGCACAGACTTCCTAATAGATGGCATAGCCGTTCCCCTTGCATTCTCTTTTATAAGGTTTTGGGTATTAGTATTATTCAAAAAACAAGCCATATATGCTGGTAGCACATTATTAACCCTGAGCCTAATCACGAAAAACGAAGTAGATGCAACAGCTAGTGGATGATGACTTTCATAGACGGAGGCAAAGTTTTTGGTCCCCTTGGCCGCAAAGAGCACATCGCCAATTCTAAGCAAGTGTTTTTCCGAGATGTCGTCAGAACTTAGATCAGGATATAAGACACTTAAAAGTTGCCCATTCTCATCAAAATCCTTAGCTTGCAAATACACCACATCACCAGCTTCTTGTGATTTAGCAAAAAGTCCCGTTTGGATGGTTGCGATATCTTTTAATAGATTTTTCAAATTTTATCCTAAGTAGGTACGCTACAAATGTAACGATTTAATCTAACCAAACAAGTAGTTTTATGAAAAATATTTAAGTACCACAATTACAAAAAATAAAAAAATATATTAAAATACTAATAGTCAACACATTGTATATTTAAACTAGCTTTTAAATAATAAAAATATTAAACAGCTTACTTTACAAAAAGTTGATTTTTCAATGTTTAATTATAAAAGAGGGCAACCTATTCCATTTTAGAACAGGTTGCCCTCTTTTATAAACAATTGCTTATTATCTACCTTAACAAAATGAGAGGTCAATCACAATTAACCATTAATCCGTTTGTGTAAGAATAGGTGTCATTTATGGATTTTTCTATTTAAAAATAAAAAAAGACTATTAGTAATTGGTTTCCTTAATGGTAAGTATTTTTAATGACTTAACCGTAATTAGTACTCCATTGCTTCAAAAATTTCCCCAAAAACCCAAATCATAATACCGATTGCAACCAAGAATGGAATCAATCGCTTAATAATAAAATCAAAATAAATTATTTCTCGGTGTTCAGGAAAAAACAACACTCTTTTCTCATAGATTACTTCTTTAGGTTGCTTTTCAAGAGTATCGTTTATATCGGCCATTCTTTTATTTACCAACTGATTCAATAAAGTTAGATCAGGTGGCTGAACTGT
>CAXBLH010000018.1:0-25925 GCA_963976315.1 uncultured Dyadobacter sp. | reverse complement strand
CAATGGTATTGCTCAAACTTGGGAAGATATCTACAATAATACTCCACAAGGAGCTTCTCCTGGAGACATACTTCGCAAGGATGTTAATGGTGACGGTAGAATTGACGCTAATGATAAGGTAGCTTACCCGAATGTTCAAAGAGACAGACCCACTACCTATTTTGGCTTGAATGGTAATGTTTCTTGGAAAGGATTTGATTTGAATTTCTTGGTATCAGGAGCGGCTGGAAGAAAAGATTACTGGCTGAACATTTATAACAACGTCAATTTTGGAACCCAACGTTATGCTTCTACTGAGCAGCACTGGAATAACCCTTGGTCCGTTGAAAATAGACAAGGCGAATGGCCTCGTTTGGGAGGAAATGCCAACCGTGAGGAAACTACATTTTGGTTAGATAATATGGCTTACATACGTGTTAAAAACGTACAAATAGGCTATAATGTACCTAGTAATTGGATGAAAGTAATTGGTCTTACCAATTTCAGAGTTTTTGCTTCTACCGAAAACTTGGCTACGTTCAGCAAATTCCGTGGCTTAGATCCTGAAAAAGGAGGTAATAGAAGTGATGCATATCCATTGAATAAGACCTATTCAGTAGGTATTAATATAGGCCTTTAATCCGATATGAATATGAAAAATATAACGAATAAAATACTTTCTGTTTTCGTAGCATCTGTGGTGCTATTTGGTGTGAATTCCTGTGTAAGTGATCTTTTGGAACAAGTTCCTACCACTGAGCTAGGAGCTAGTGTATTTTGGAAAACAGAGGCTGATGCCACTTTTGCACTGCAAGGAGCCTATGCATCCATTCGTCCCTTGTTTGACCGAGACTACTACCTAGATGGACAAGGTGAATTTGTGAGAACCCGCGGAACGAGTACTACTAGTGGGAACTTACGACTTGGTGATGCTTATAACGGTGGTAACTATAATCCTACTGGCTATGGCGGAAGTTTTGATAAAATGTATCGATACTTATATGGGGGTGTCAATCGTGCCAACTATGTAATTGAAAATGTCAATCGCATGTTAGAAACTGCTTCTCCCGAATCAAAGGAAAACCTAGAAGCAATCGTTGGAGAAGCTCGTCTTTTACGAGGTATGGTTTATTTTCGGTTAATTTCTATGTGGGGCGACGTGCCTTATTTGTACAAAGTCATCAATGACAACTCCGAAGTTTCGTCTTTGTCGAGAACTCCAATTGTTCAAGTTAAAGATTCTATCATGGCCGACTTTACGTATGCATTTCAAAAATTGCCTGTAAAATCGACGATCGCAGGACGTGCTGGAAAACCTGCTGCATTGGCGTTCAGAGGTAAATTGCAGCTATACTGGGCAAGTTGGAATAAATTTGGGTGGCCAGAATTGGATACCTTCAAGCCTGACGCCGGTGCAGCTGCAACTGCATACGCAGCAGCCGCAGAGGATTTTGGAAAGGTTATCAACGATTACGGTCTTAATCTCTATCGCAATGGTGAGCCGGGTGAAATAGACTCAATAGGGCAGGCTGATAAACTTCCAACTTGTTTACACCTCTGGCAAACGGAGATCCTGAAATTATCATGGGCTTCACACATGGTGGAACCGGTACTGGTCAGGGCGAAGAGTTAATGCGCGATGTTTCTGGACGTTCGCATGAAGGGTCGCAATGCTGGGTTTCTCCCCGTTATGAAATAGCAGATCGGTATCAGTCTTTGACAACCGGTGATTTTGTTACTCCATTAGTACCAATGAACCCGAATACAACAGGAGCTAGAACTGCAAAAAATTCTGCTGTAAATCCTGAAAGTTATAAAAATCGCGATTACCGTATGAAATCATCTATCATGTGGGATTTTGAGAAAAGTGTGGGTATGATTTCCTTGAAGTCGACTGGATGGGTGCCTTTTATCTATAAAACTTGGAATCAACCCGTCACTATTGATGGGGTTAAATACACCAGCTACAATACGGATGGAACGAATTCAGGTTATGTATTCCGTAAATTTTTAAGAAATTATGCGGGTCAAGGCCGTAGTGATGGTGATTATACTTATCCGGTGATGCGCTTGGCCGATGTATTTCTAATGTATGCTGAAGCTACTAATGCCATCAACGGACCACAAGCAGATGCTATTGCATTGGTCAACAGAATTCGCCATCGTGGAAATTTACCAGCACTTTCAACTGCCAAAACTGCCAATGCTAGTGCATTTTTCGATGCAATTGAGCAAGAACGTATTATTGAGCTTTTGGGTGAAGGAATGCGCGGTTTTGATTTACGCCGTTGGAGAGCTTTGGAAAGAGTTTGGGGTGCCCCATATGGAGATGGTGTTTGGAGACAAGATACGCATGGCGCTAATATAAGCCGCTATTATCAAAACTCCTCTGAACGCGTTTACCAACAGAATTATATTTTCAGAATTCCACCAGGAGAAAGAGATCGTAATCCAAACTTGACTCAAAATACACCTTGGTTGTAGGAATTGTTTGAAATTCAAAAAATATAAATAATTGAAAGATGACTAAATTATTAAAAATAGTAGGATCCCTTTTCTTGACAGCCATGATTTTAATGGCCTGTAAAGAAGATTTTCCAGTGGACGAAGACGGTTTACTAATTACCACGCGTACCGATTGTTATGTGAGTAACTTTGAGTTGTTAGGATCAGATTTCCAAACGGTTAGGACTAAAAACCCAGTGATTGACACAACGGCGCAAACGATTGATGTAGAGGTGTTTTATGGTACTGACCTGAAAAACCTTTATCCACAATTCTCCTTAGTAACCGACGCCAAGCTGGACCCTAAGATTGTGGGAAAGGTGGACTTCTCTGATTTGGCTAAACCCAAACAGTATACTGTGGTATCCGGAAATCGTAAAATTAGAAAGACATATACTGTTAATCTAACAGTTCAACAACCTTAAATTGGGAAAACATGAAATTGAATTTTAAAAATATAATCACTTTAATAATTCCATTGTCCTTGTTTTTTATTGGTTGCAAGGAAGATGACGGATTGACGGTTACACCAAAAAATGAGTTGCAAAATGACTGTATCAAGCGAACCTTGGGTCCCAACTTGGCTGGTATGGATATCGAGTTTACTTATGCAATGGCTATTCCCAGAAGTTTAGGGAAATTAGTTTCCGCAGAGGTGGAAGCTTCCATAGCAGGTGCCGAGACGACTTATCTTGAAAATAAGTCGTATTATACCAATGGTAGTGGAAATGATATTGGGATAGTGGTAGGTAGCCCATCAGTTAATAATGGTAATAAAACAACTGTGAACTTTACAGCAGATACTACGGCTTCCACTTTGCGTTATTTTTATAAAATACCAACCGCTGCAAAAGGCAAGGAAGTTACGTTTACATTTTCTGCTAAAGCAAGCAATGGTGCTACTGTTTCCTATAAAATGGGGCCCTATAAAATAGCTGAAATGGATATGGTGCTGGATCTTCCGGTAAAGGATAATGCTACTGCCTATATTTCTATCGAGGATATGGCGGTATACGATCCTACCCAAGCGGCTGCCAATGCGGCCAAAATTGATTTGGTCTATCTGTATCGTGCAATTCCAAATATATCTTTTGGGCATGGTTTGGTGGCACCGTCAAATTCTCAATATTTGCCAGATGTAACATTACCTGCTGGCGTAAACCGTACTGCAAAAGTGAATAAAGTGTGGGCTCTTCGTGATTTCCATCTGGCCAGACTGCAATACGGTATTTATATTGACGATTTGGATTTCCAAAAACTGGACATTAGTGATGCTCCTGATTATGCTATTAACTTAAAAGCGGAATCTGGTGTTTGGATTGAAACAGCCGACGGTAAGTACCGTGCTTATGTATATGTAAATGCTGTAAATAATGGTACCAAAAGTGCCACAATTAGTATTAAACGCTATACCTTGAAATAGTATTCGTTCTTTAATTTTTGAAAACCCGCCATCTTAGGAGTTCGGAATAGTACCAATTGGTTAAGCTATTTTAATACCGACGGTAGCGGGTTTTCTATTTTTAATATTAGTCAAAATCGCTAAACTATGAAGTTAATACTGCTCATCTTTAATCTTTTTTGCTTTCAAGTGTTTGCACAGGAGTTCACACACCCCGGAATTAGCCAGTCGAAGGCAGATATGGTATTCATGAAGAAACAGGTAAAGGCTGGGGTGGAACCATGGAAAAGCGCCTTTGAAAAATTGCAGGAAGAAACCGCTATTAATTTTAAAGTAAAAGCCTTTACACATGTACTTCGTGGTCCCTATGGGAAACCCAATATAGGCGGAGATGATTTGTCGAAAGGAGCTCACATGGCCTACAAATGTGCACTGATGTGGTATTTGACCGACGATCAAAAATATGCCGATAAGGCCATTGAAATTATCAATAAATGGTCAGGTACTGTTTGGGATTTTGACTATAATGATGCTAAGTTATTAGCTGCATGGACTGGACATGTTTGGTGTAATGCCGCTGAAATTCTGAAATATACACCGTCTGGATGGAAGGAAAAGGATATTGATCAGTTTCGGAACATGCTCATGACTACCTATTATCCGCTGATCCGTTATTACTTCCCGGAAGCCAATGGGAACTGGGATGGAGCCATTATACACTCTATTATTGCCATTGGGATATTTACAGACAATCGTGCTATTTTTGACAACGCCATTAACCATTTTTTATACGCGCCTGTCAATGGTAGTATTTTTAAATATATTTTCCCAAGCGGACAATGTCAAGAAACCATGCGGGATCAAGCGCACGTTCAACTTGGGCTCGGAGAGTTTGCCGGAGCGGCGCATATTGCATACACACAGGGAGTTGACTTGTTTTCGGTGGGTAATAACCGACTGGCATTAGGCTATGAGTTTACTGCGAAATTCCTGCTAGGGGAAAGTCCCCATTCTTACGGCCGAATTTCTCCTAGGGCAATGAAAATCAGAGATGATTACGAATACGTTTTTCAACATTATACGGCCCAGGGTATTGCTTTGCCCTATACAAAAATCGCTGCAGACTCGGCAAGAGCAAAAGCTTCTATAAGTGTACTTACTGCGGCTAGAAGTCCTAAGGCTTCCACCAAAACAAAGTTGATTCCGCTTCAAATAAGTACCATCGGATACATTGCTGGGGCGCAAGCATCTCCTACTGGAATTAAAAGTGAAAATGTGATTCAGGTGCAACCTGGTGAGTCTATACAAGACGCTTTGAACAGTGCTTCTGGTAAAAACAAAATGGTAGTGGCCAGAGCCGGCGTACACACCTTGCCCACTACCTTAAAAATTCCGAGTAATGTAATTTTATCCGGGGAGGGTTTTGAAACCATTTTACATCTGGACACGCAATCAGGAGTTCGTGATGCTATCGTGAATTTGGATGCCAATATGCACGACGTTACTATTCAAAACTTAGTACTCGAAGGGGGGATTAGTACCGAAATTCACTCCGACCCGAATACTACCAGATCTTTTAAAAGTACGGCCAATAGAGGTGGAGTTATGTTTTTGGGTAATGAAAAAGGTCAAATGAAAAACATTACACTCAAAAATGTAACAGTACGGAACTGTACCTATAATGGGGTATTCATCAGCGGTGCCGAAAATGTGGTAATCGATCGTTGTGATTTTACCGAAAATGGTTCAAGAGTTGTTCCAGGTCCAAGACTTCAACATAACTTATTACTGACGCACTGTAACAATTTAACCATCAAAAATTCACGGTTAGATACTTCTCCTTTTGGGAGTGGCTTGGCTATCGGACATTGCACTATGGCACTAATAGAGAACAATGAAATCGCTAGAAACGGATGGTATGGACTGCTAATTACTGAATCTCAGCAAATCGTTGTGCAAGGTAACCTGCTGGAAGGAAACGATAGGAGCGCTGTTCTTTGCGAGTTTCTATACCGCGGTAATTCGGAGATAAAATTGAAGGACAACCTCGTTCAGTATAACAATGGCTATGGCTTAGAAACCTATCGCGTGAAGCATTTGAGCTCTTCCAATAATACCTATTTAGGAAACGCCTCTAAGGATAGTCAGGAAAAGATCAGTGATGATCCCTATTTGATTATGAATTGAATTGGTTTTTTTGAAAAGATGATCTAATGATTCAAAATGAAAAATATTGTGATTAGTAAATGGTTAGCAGCTCTGTTTTTTGTACTCACCAGCATCTCTTTTGCCCACAGTGATACAAAGCCGAATACTTTTTTAATTGACCCAGACTTTTTAGTAGCTGTAAAAGCTAAAATTGAAAATGGAGATCAGGCTTTGATAGAAGCCAAACAGACGCTGTTGACTTCTGCGGATAAAATTTTATTGAATGGCACTTATACAGTTACTGCCAAATCGGTAATGCCACCCAGCGGCGACAAACGTGATTTTATGAGCGTTGGTCCGTATTGGTGGCCTGACTCCTCCAAGAAGGATGGTTTGCCATATATTCGAAAAGATGGCCAGGTGAATCCAGAGCGCCACGCCATTGAAGATGCTCGCTATTTCGGAAAATTGATACAGGAGGTTTACCAACTGAGTTTAGCACATTATTTCTCTGGAGATAACAAGTATGCGAAACATGCTACTAAATTATTAACAACTTGGTACTTAGATTCTAAAACAAGGATGAACCCGAATTTGAATTTTGGACAATCGATACCAGGTAGAACAAAAGGTCGTGGAATTGGGCTGATAGACACCCGTGAAGTGGCTAAGTTGATTGATGCAGTTCAAATTTTAAAAAGTACCCAAGGGATTGAAATTGATACTTATAAGGGTATAAAAGTATGGTATAGTGACTTTCTTGAATGGATGCTGAAAAGTCCGATAGGATTAGACGAAGCAGATGAGCATAATAATCATGGGACGTGGTACGACGTACAAGTAGTTTCCATAGCACTCTTTACGGATCAACCGGCACTTGCAAAGTCCATTGTTGAACAGCAAACCAAAGCACGAATCGCAAGTCAAATCAAGCCGAGTGGCGAGCAACCCCATGAACTTGCCCGAACACTTTCATGGAATTATTCTCAAATGAATCTCATGGGTTTTTTAGAGTTGACTCTTTTGGCTGAAAATATAGGCATTGATCTTTGGCATTACACCGCCCCCAATGGAGGCAGTATTCAAAATGCTTTTCAATATTTGCTGCCTTATGCTCTTGGGAAAACTGCTTGGACTTATAAACAGCTAAAACCGATCCATTTTGAGTATTTTATGGATATGGCCACAACGGTTTCAAAACAGTACTCCATAAATGATTTCCAATTGTTGAACCTCAAAAAACCTATTAATTCGAATATATTATTGACTAATTTTTTGTATTGAAAAACAATACAGCATTATAATAACCGACTATTCCTAAACATCATGATTTCTTATTTTAGTTTTAAATTATTAAAAAACAATTCATTTCGTACAATTTGCTGTCTTATAGGTATTCTCAGTATTTCATTGGGAACCCTTACTTATGGACAAGCAGCTGATTCTCCTTTAAAAAACCTTCATCAAAGTCATCCTAGGTTGTTGCTGTTGTCGGGTGAGGAACAAGATATTTTAAAATCTTTCAACCGGAATCCCGACTGGAAAAATTTACACCTTGCTATATTAGCAGAATGTGATCAACTAAATGACGTTTCACCGGTGGAGCGAATTAAAATTGGCCGAAGGTTATTGGATAAATCACGGGAGGCTTTACGACGAATTTTCCAACTTTCCTATGCTTATCGCACTACTGGTGAGGTTAAATACCTGCAACGGGCAGAAAAAGAAATGTTAGCCATAGCAGCTTTTGAAGACTGGAACCCCACTCATTTTTTGGATGTAGCAGAAATGACCATGGCCATGGCGATTGGTTACGACTGGCTTTTTGACCAGCTTTCGGACGACTCCAAAATGAAAATTAGGACTGCAATTATTGAAAAGGGAATTAACCCTTCTTTTGATGATAAATATAACGGGTTCTTAAAAGCACATCATAATTGGAACCAGGTTTGTAATGCCGGTATGACCTTTGGTGCCTTGGCCATCGCTGAAAATGAACCAGAGTTGGCGGCAAGTGTCATTAGTAGAGCTGTGAAATCTATTCCTTTGGCAATGAAAACTTCTTATGAGCCGGATGGTGCTTATCCAGAAGGATTTAGCTATTGGGGATACGGAACAAGTTTTAATGTACTCTTTAACAGTGCTGTCGAAAAAGCTTTAGGTACCGATTTTGGTCTTTCAGCGGCACCAGGATTCTTAAAGACAGCTGGTTTTATGGAAAATATTGTGGGAACCACTGGTATGGCTCACAACTGGGGCGACAGTGGTTTGAATGAAGGATTAAGTCCTGCTATGTTTTGGTTTGCAGAGAAAACAAATGATGCTTCTCTCTTATGGAGTCAGAAAGAATATTTGAAAAAAATTGAAAAGAATGCCGTAAAAAATAGACTCCTCCCTGCTGCCTTAATTTGGGGAGCCAAAATAAATACAAAGGCTATCAAAGCTCCTAAATCGTTGCTTTGGTATGGACAAGGGCCAAACCCAGTAGCATTTATGCGTTCCTCATGGACGGACAAAAACGCCATTTTTGTGGGTTTCAAAACGGGCTCACCCTCGGTCAACCATGCACATATGGATGTGGGTTCATTCGTGATCGATGCACTAGGGGAACGCTGGGCAATGGATTTTGGAAGTCAAAACTATAATTCATTGGAAACTGCTGGAGTAGATTTATGGAATCGTTCACAGAAATCCCAACGTTGGGAAGTGTTCAGGTTGAATAATATGGCTCATAATACACTCACTTTTGGTAATCAGCTTCAAGATGTAAAGGGATACGCCCAAATTGATGCGGTTTCTGCGAAAGCGGAAAAACTATTTGCTGTTTCTGATCTTACTGAATTATATAAAGGCGAGATTTTGAGTGCGAAGCGTGGAATTTCCATTCTAAATAAAACGGCAGTGCTAATTCAAGATGAAATTAAAGCGAATGCCAATGCCACTACCTTACGTTGGAATTGGCTGACAGGTGCCGACGTGAAAATTATTGACGATAAAACTGTAGAGTTGTCTAAAAACGGCAAAAAAATGCGTTTGAAACTTGAGGTATCCTCTGATTTTAAAATCAAAGAATGGAGTACAAAACCTACCCATAGTTACGACGCAGAGAACCCAGGTACTCAGTTTGTAGGCATAGAAGTAGCCCTACCTGCCAATGAAAGTGTGACGATAAAAGCACTTTTGAGTGAAAATAGCGCTCAAATTCCAGCTACTAAATTGTCCGATTGGAAGTAATGTAATGGTTTGATACTTGCAACAGTTGGCTGTCAGATTCTCATTAAATACGATATCTTAAAGGATTCCTGGCAACTAACTGTTGCTAATACAAGTAGTGCTACATTAATATTTTAAACTTAATCTCAATGATTAGCTCAGAGTTGTTGAAAATTAGTATTTCAAGAAATATCCGGATTCTACTTATACTAATAGGTTCGTTTGGGGTTAACCCTTTTGGTTTAGCTCAAAAAAGGGAGCAGGTAATTGATAAGGTATGGGCGGGACATCGTGTGGGTTTTGATTTCCATACTTCCGAAAAGTTTCAATATGCCTGTTATTACAATGCGGAAAGAGACATGGTGATCGCCCAACGAAAGCTGGATTCTCAGGAATGGAAAAGAACTATTTTGCCCACAAAAATTGGTTGGGATAGTCACAATTACGTGACAATGGCGATAGACAAGAATGGTTTTGTTCATGTTTCTGGGAATATGCACAACGTTCCTATGATTTATTTTCGATCACAAAAACCAGAGGATATCAGCACATTTGACAAGCTTCCCATGACCAGTGAAAATGAAAATAGGGCAACTTACCCGGTGTTTTTTAAAGACCAATCGGGAGAACTGTATTTTCAATATCGAAATGGGGGTAGCGGCGATGGTATTACCTATTGGAATAAATACAATAGTGATTCGAAATCTTGGAAGGGGCTGTTTGATACACCTATTTTTGATGGGGAAGGGGAGTCAAACGCCTATATGAGTAATCCAAAATTGGGACCAGATGGTTACTTTTATGTGGTGTGGATGTGGCGGTTAACACCTACTGCCAACACCAATCATAACCTGTCATGTATAAGGAGTAAAGATTTGGTTCACTGGGAGAATCAACGAGGTGATGCCATTAGTGTCCCAATAAAATGGCACGACAATATGCCTACTGTGGATCCAGTGGGGCCATGGAATGGATTGATAAATACTGGTTTTCAGGTTTCTTGGGACCAAGAAAATACGCCATACATTACTTATCACAAATTCGATTCCAAGGGAATTAGCCAAGGTTATGTAGCTCGCTGGGATCCTGCATCGAAAGATTGGGTAAGCTATCAGGTAAGTCAATGGAAAGCGTTTACTTGGGATTTGAACCGGCGTGGCTCACTAGGTAATGCGGTGAATATTTCGGGTATAAAGATAGTTTCAGCCAATGAACTGAGTATTCATTACAATCATGAGAAATACGGAAAGGGTACTTGGTTTTTGGACAAAAAAACATTGGTTTTGAAGCGTGAAATTCAGGATCCAGCTCATCCCAAGGAAGGCCTTTCTAAGCTTCCCAAAAGTGAACAATTGTCCAGTCAATCAAAAATGGATAATACGGGTAAGTATATATTGGAATGGCAAACCTTGCCTTCAAACCAAGATTTGCCAAGAGAACCACCTTATCCGCAACCCACTGAATTGACGTGGCGTTTGGTAAGCACAAAGTAACTATCCTTTAGAACTTATCTTACTTTTCTTTGTACTACTATCGGCTTTTACATTCCTGTTTAAAATATTTTTTAAGCCAATTATTGGTGGAAACTACTACTCTTGAAAGTAGGCATCGAAAATGGGTCGTGAGATAGTCCATTACATTTGTTTTGAATATCCAAAATTTGCAATGAAAAGAATACTGATATTGTCGTTTTGTCTATTTCCTTTTATACCTGTATTCGCTCAGTTTGTTCATCCAGGTATGCTGCATCATTCATTGGATTTTAAGAAAATTCGATATGAAATTAAATCCAAAGATACACGGAGATTAGCCGCTTGGGAAGACTTTCAAAATGCCAAAAGTAGCCAGCTCAGCTGGGCTCCGAAACCTATTTCAAAAGTGGTGGTCGGTTTTTATGGAAAGCCAAATATTGGAGCAACCGATTTTCGGGATGACGGCAATGCTGCCTATTCTTTGGCATTACGATACGCTCTCACCGGAGATTCTAAATATGCCAAAAAATCCATTGAGATTATCAATGCTTGGTCTACCGAACTGGATTCTATTACGCATGACAATCGGAAACTATTGGTTGGAATGGTGGGAATAAGCTTTTTGAATGCTGCCGAAATCCTCAAACATGTGTACAAAAAATGGCCTAAAAGTGAAATAACAGCCTTTGAGGCTATGGTTTTAAAAGTGTGGTATCCCGTGATTCAAGATTTTCAGCCTGGCTATAATGGAAATTGGGATGCAGCCATCGCCCAAACTATGTTATGTATTGGCATCTTTACCGATAGGAGGGATATTTTTGAAAAAGCATATAATCAAATATATAATGGAGAATCTAATGGAGCCATAGATCACTATTTCAATGACTGGGGACAGTGCCAAGAAAGCGGCCGTGACCAGGGCCACGTGCAAATGGGCTTAGGTTTTTTGACCAATGTGTGTGAAATAGCTCATAAGCAAGGTAGAGACCTATACGGTGCCTATGATAACCGGCTGGCCTTAGGCTATGAATATACCTCTAAATATATGTTGGGTGAAGAGGTGAGATATGTCAAATATGTAACATTTAAGGGCAAGGAAGTATTTACGGACAGCATCTCGGCCACAGGCAGAGGAAAGTTTTCTCCAGTATACCAGAGAGCATATCAACATTATCACGATAGAAAGGGCCATGAAATGCCTTTTACTAAAAGAGCCCTTGAAAGAAGTCACATAGAAGGTCTTAGTTTGAATTTTGCACCCTGGGCAACGTTGACTTCAGTTAAATAGCAATTACTTCCTAAACCAATCGGAACCGAAATGTATAAGCTTTATCTATTTCTATTCATGGCCACAGTGAGTGTGGCACAAAATAACCCAGTAGTAGCACCGCATTTGTCGGAACCCGTCGAACTGGTAAAGGAGGTAAATAATCCAGACTTGGTCAAAATCAGGAATCGTGTAACGGACGATTTACTGAATACCACTATCGACCAAACGGCGATTAATAAATTAATTCAAAGCCAGAAACCTGATGGATCTTGGGCAGATATAAATTACCTAGATGTTTCCCGAACAGGGTTTCAGCATAGCGAACACTTAGCGAATATGCTCGTATTGGCTCAGGCATTCAAACAAAAGGATTCTCCTTTCAAGAATAAAAAAAATGTAAAAAAGGCCTTCTCAACGGCCTTGGACTTTTGGCTAGATCATGATTTTATATGCGATAACTGGTGGTGGAATGAAATGGGCACGCCTGGTAGAATGATTGATATTCTATTAGTAATGGATAAAGATTTGACGGAAAGGCAACACTTAAATTGCTGGCCGTGCTAACATGAAAGCGTCTGGTGCAAGACCTGGGGGTGATTTGATACAAATTGCAGGTATGCGTGCCAAACAAGCCTTATTTCAGTACAACGCCTCGGAGTTTGCTTCTATTATAGAGGTGATGGCTTCTGAAATCAAGATATCCTCCGCGCGAGGTATGCAACCTGATTTAAGTTTTCACCACCGTACCGACAATGTGATATCTACCTTGGCTTATGGCAGCGGCTATGCAAGTTCATTCGCTTATTGGGCTGTTAAAATTGAAGGAACGCGCTATACATTTCCTGAGAAGGCCATGCATTTACTGGTGGATTACTTTTTGGACGGTATCTGCCAATCTATGATTTACGGAAAATATCCAGATCCGGGAGCAGAAAATAGAGGAATTACCCGGATGGGAGCTCTCCATCCAGTGGGTCCTCAACTTGCTGAAAATTTGGCGCGAGCAACTACCTACCGGCATGACGAACTCCTGGCCATGGTTAAAATTAGAAAGGATGAAATGAAGCCAAACCGTACACGTGACTGGTATTTTTGGCATTCGCATTATTATACACATCAGCGACCCAATTATTTTGTTTCCGTCCGCGCACATTCCGACCGTGCCAATAACATGGAACAACCACATAATGATGAAGGTATTTTGAATCATCATTATGGAGATGGTAGTAATTTTATTTCCGTGACTGGAACAGAATATACCCAGATCTTTCCGGTTTGGGACTGGCAAAAAATTCCTGGAACTACTGTACTACAAAAGTCAGAGTTGTCTCATTGGAAAAATTTGGCCAAAAAAGGTAAAACTGCTTTTTCAGGCGCAGTGACAGCCGCTCGCTATGGTGTCACTTCTTTTGATTTTGAAAGTGTGCATGATCCATTAAAGGCTAAAAAGGCCTGGTTCTTTTTTGATAAGGAATATGTATGCTTGGGTGCCGGAATTGAAACCGACACTAATCTAATGGTCGCAACTACTATTAATCAAAGTTTGCTGAAAGGTAATGTAGTGGTTGGCAGTAATGGAAAAATGGAAACTTTGAAAAATGGACAACATGCTCTGAACCATGTCGACTGGATTTATCATGATCGCATTGGCTATTATTTTCCAGAATCCGAAGCCATGAAACTGAATAACCAAGCAGTTAGCGGTAACTGGAGAAGAATCAATAAACAGGCATGGGCAACAGATCAAAGTGTTACCAAAGAGGTATTCCTACTTTGGAAGGAGCATGGTGCCAAACCTCAAAACGCAAATTATCAATACATGGTGGTTCCAGATATTGCTATCGAAAATATGAGCGACTATCAAGGAAAGGAATATATTTCGGTTATTTCCAACACACCTGAAATTCAAGCAGTGAAAAATAAGGACTTAGGCGTTATCCAAATCGTATTTTATAAGAAGGGCAGTATTGCATTGGATCATGACTTGAAAGTTTCGGTAGAAGAGCCATGTATTTTAATGTTGAAAATGGATAACGACACGGTCCAACGTATTTCTGTTGCCGACCCCACCACCAAATTAACCTCCATTCAAATCGCAATTAACCATAAAATTACTTCACAAGATAAAAATATAGCCATCCGCTGGGACTCCATTATAAAATCAAGTATTGTCACTTTTGACTTCCCACAAGCAGGAATGGCTGGTTCTACGGTTACGGCAAGTTTTGAATAACTACAATTAACTATTGCACGACTGGTATTTTAGGTGGGCTTTTGTAATCAAAAAACGAAAACCAATTTCCCGCTCAACCATCGTATTCCTATGGAAACTGACAGCCGACAGCCGACAGCAATACTAAAAAAGTCGTGATAGAGTCAAATCTTTTCAAGTGTCGGACACTTAATCACCTTTCGCTTCCTAGTCGGCTCTCCCTTGTTTTGACTATTGATTTTCCACTGATGGTCGGTTATCGAATAACGCTTCCTAAAAAATAGGAGTAATAGCCCCGGTACTTTAGAACCTGTTTAAAATTAACCAATAGTTTGTTTATGCAATTCTATCATTAAAATTTAATCAGGCTCTTTTACTTTATCACGACTGGTTTTATAGATAGACTCTTGAATTCAAAAAACGAAACCAAGGATTCAACTCGAAAATCGTTTTTAGGAAGAATTTGAAAGCCTACGGCTGATTCTACTGTTAAACGACTTGTGATAATGTATTTTAATTTAAGATTAACATCCCTTTATATATTTAATTAATCCTAATAAAGTACAAATTGGTTAAAATATGTAACCCTTTGATGCTATTTGGTTTCTTTGTTGGCTTTAACCTTTTCCTAAAAGGGTGAGGCCATCGGGAACGTTGCCGATAACGGTTGCGTAAAAATAAATTCACTTTAATTTATTTTATTGAATTTGTATTCTTATTCTAGCATTGAATCCTAAGTGTAACTATTTATATAAATAGTTGGATTCATTGCAAAATGCAATTTTACTTGTGGGGGGTGTTTAAATAGCCAAGAGGGGCGTGGTCACAAGTTTTAAAAAGTAGTCAATTTAGGGCATATGACCTACTAGTGTTAGTTCCTAGTACTATTTCGGTACTTGGATAGATTCAATTTTTTTTTTAGATTTTTATATAGGGTGTTTTAATTTTTTGTCGTCGCATATAGCAATATTTTAATTTTTATTTAAACTTTTTTCAAATGAAAAGAAGCTTTACAAGTGTAAAGATGATCTGTTTAGGAGGGGTATTAGCCGGTGTGCTAAGTATCCAAGTTCCTACTTATGCATCTGCAAGCAAAAGTTCGGAAGGCAGTATTTCCAATTCTGTCTTGGCCGAAAAGACTGTTTCTGGTACAGTAGTGAGTGTGGAGGATGGTACTGGTATACCGGGGGTAAGTGTATTAGTAAAAAATACCAATACTGGAACTATAACCGATATAGACGGAAAATTCAACATCAATGTTCCTGACGGAAACACCGTACTGGTGTTTTCTTCGGTAGGGTTTACAGCCCAAGAGGTTACAGTTGGAAATCAAAGTGCGATCAACGTAAAATTAGCAATTGACCATAAGACGCTAGGCGAGGTGATTGTAGTAGGCTATGGTACCCAGAAAAAAAGCCAATTAACAGGTGCTATTTCCTCGGTTGGAGCTAAGGAGATTAGTGAGCTTCCGGTAACCAATGCAAGACAAGCTTTACAAGGACGTGCTGCTGGGGTGGATGTGAACCAAGCTGGAAGTAAGCCGGGTTCTAGTCCTCAAATCCGGATTAGAGGTCGTCGTTCCTTTAACGCAAGTAATGATCCACTTTTCGTGGTAGACGGTATTCCCCTAGCAGGTAATATTGACGATATTAATCCGAATGACATTGCTTCTATGGAAGTACTGAAGGATGCATCGTCCACTGCTATTTACGGTTCTAGAGGTGCTAATGGTGTGGTTATTGTAACTACTAAAAGAGGTACTCCTGGCAAAACTACCGTTAGTGTTAATACCTACGGCGGAGTAAATCGTGCATTGGGTCGTATTGATGTAATGAATGGGGCTGAATTCGCGGAGTACAAACGTGAATCTCGTCGTACAGGTGGACATTATCCTGCTGGCCCAGCTACTGAGGCCGCTGATATTGCTATTTTTGAACCGGTTGAATTGGAGTCTATTAAATTAGGTAGAAGTACGGATTATCCTAAGATGCTACTTCGCGATGGTTTTATTCAAAGTCACCAAATAGGAGTTTCTGGGGGTACCGAAAAGACACAGTTTAACATTTCTACTAACTTCTTCAAAGACAAAGGGGTAGTTAAAAATCAAGATTTTACTAGGTATACTTTCCGTGTAAATTTAGATCATAAAATTAATGATAAGGTAAGAATAGGTACTTCTACCTTAGGGGTTTACGGTCTTAGAAATGGCGAAAACTTTAACCCACTAGGAGGTGCTTTGGCTGAAAACCCGTTGGGTAAACCGTATGATGACGAAGGTAATTTAATATTCCTTCCTACTCAGGATGGTTTGAGAACCAATCCGCTTGCGGAAATTGTACCTGGAGCAATTATTGACGAACGTAAGAATTACCGTATTTTCAATAGCTTATATGCTGAGGTAGACATTATTGAGGGTCTAAAATATAGATTCAATTTTGGTCCTGACTTTGAGATGGATCGCTATGGTAGATTTTTTGGAAGTCAAACCAATAACCGTCGTGGTGCGCCTGCATCGGGAGCAGTTTATAATAAGTTCCATTTCAACTATACTGTTGAAAACATCCTTACCTACTCGAAGCAGTTTAACTCAATTCATAACCTGAATGTAACTTTACTGCAATCGTATCAGAAGGATAACTTGGAACGCTCGATTATAGACGTAACTGGGATTCCGGCTGCTACTCAAGTATTTTACAATTTAGGTAGTGCAAGCCAGGTAAATGGGGTAGGTACTTCCTTAGAAGAATGGGCACTTTTGTCTTATATGGCTCGTGTGAATTACGATTTCAAAGAGAAATACCTTTTAACGGCCACTATTCGTGCTGATGGATCGTCTCGTTTTGGTGCTAACAATAAATTTGGTTATTTCCCTTCTTTGGCTTTGGGATGGAATATTTCTAGTGAAGACTTCTTGAAAGATGTTCGTTTTCTGGATCAGTTAAAATTAAGACTTAGTTATGGATCTACTGGTAACCAGGCCATTAATCCATATCAAACACAACCATTACTTAGTCGTACTTCTTATGCTTGGGACAATACTGCCGCTTTTGGCTACGGTCCTGGTACTATTGGGAATCCTGACCTTAGATGGGAATCGTCGGCAACAGCGAATGCTGGTTTAGATTTTAGTTTCTTAAATGGTAGAGTGTCTGGTGCGTTTGAATACTATGTAACACGTACTACCAACTTGCTAGCGCCACAACCATTGCCAAACTCATCTGGTTTTGGTGGATATACCACTAATATTGGGGAAACTGAAAATACAGGTATCGAATTGTCGTTGTCAACTATCAATATCGATAAAGGGGATTTCAGATGGAGTACAGACATTATGTTCACAAAAAATACAGAACGTATTATTTCATTAGCGAATGGAAAAGTGGATGATGTAGCTGCTGGACGATTTATTGGTCAACCACTTTCAGTAATTTATGATTACAAGAAACTGGGTATCTGGCAGACTAATGAGCTAGACGAAGCTACTAAGTATCAAAGTAAAGTGGGAGAAATTAAAATACAGGATCTGAATAATGATGGGATTATCAATGGAGATGACCGCCAAATTTTGGGATCGGCTGTACCAGGTTTTGTAACTGGTATTACCAACCGTTTCTCTTATAAAGGCGTGGATTTATCTTTCTTCTTGTATGCAAGATCTGGCCAGATGATCATTAGTAGCTTTCACCAAGGTAATAACTCTTTGGCAGGTCGTTACAACAATTTGGATATTGATTATTGGACTCCTAACAATCCAACCAACGAGTTCCCAAGACCTAATGAAAATCAGGAGTCACCACGTTACAGCTCTACGCTGCGTTACTTTGATGGATCATTTTTGAAAATTAGAAACATCAATGCGGGTTATAATGTGCCTTCAAGTTTTGCACAGAAATTAAAAATGGAAAGTTTAAGAATTTACACTAGTATTCAGCAGCCAGCTATTTGGTCGAAATACCGCTCGAAATACAAAGGTATAGATCCGGAGGTTGAACTTGATAACGGAAATAGTAATTCAAACCAAGGGATTGGTTCAGATCTATCTCCTGCGACATCTGTGATTACTTTTGGATTAAGTGCTAAATTTTAAAATAGACAAGAACCTTAGAAATTATATAATTATGAAAATAAATTTTAAAATAGGGCAGTCCAAATTATTACGGATTGGAGTGCTGGGAGCAGCCTTATTCATAGGGCAGTCCTGTAATGTGGACGTACTAGACGAAAAGGTTGTTTCAGGAATAGGAAATGATTATTTAAATACAACAGCGGGATTTAATGATGGTGTTAATGCCGTTTACTCTAAATTGAGGGATTGGTACGGTACCGAAAGAGGTAATAATTTTACTATTTTTGGAACAGATACCTATCAAAATGGTGCAGATGGAAGCCACAAGTTTATCAATACTTACGATGGGGGCTTTGACGCCCAGTCGTCCCATGTAAGAGAAGTGTGGGATTTACTGTATTCTGGAATTAATACTGCCAATGCCGTCATTGAGAGATCAGTCAATGTAACTGGAGTATCAGAAATCATTAAAAAACAACGTGTCGCCGAGGTGAAGGTATTGAGAGCCCATTATTACTTTATTCTCACCCAAACATTTGGGGGCGTTGATTTGCGCCTTACCGAAACAATAGCTCCAACTAAGGAAGCAAAAAGAGCTACTATCGCAGAAATGTACGCAGCAATCACCAAGGATATAGAAGAAGCTATTCCAAATTTGGAGAACAAAGCGCGCTCTAACGATTATGGTAGAATCACCAAAGCAGTAGCAGAAAATATGCTGTCAGTGGTGTATTTGACTAAGGCTACTTCGGAGGCAAAGGCTGCTGATGATTATTCAAAAGCAGAGACATTAGCAAAAAACGTGATCAACAATTACGGAATTAAGCTGGTGAGTAATTTTGCAGATGTGCATAAGGAGGGTAATGAAAAAAATGAGGAGGTTATTTTTAGTGTGCAATACACTTCTTCACCATTAACCAATGGTGGAGGGAATAACTCCCATGTATTTTTCTTGATGGAGTATGATGTACTTCCAGGTATGCAACGTGATGTTACAAATGGTAGACCTTTTAAACGTTACAGACCCACAGAGTTTACTTTAAACGAAGTGTTTGTAAACAGACAAGTGGATAGTCGTTATTATAAAACGTTCAAAGATGTTTATTACTCCAATAAGCCAGGGGTGTTTAATACCACTTTTGATAAGTCCAAAGCAACGGTAACTTTTGCAGCTGGGGATACGACCATTTTTGATCCAGGTTTTGAAATGTCAACGGCTGATCGGGCTAAACGTCCTTACCAAGTATTGGTTCCTAGTGCCTATTCAGAAAGGGTGTTCCCAGCACTTCGGAAACATATCGATGGTGCACGTGCTGATAGAACCCAGTTTGAAGGTGTTAGAGATTATATCGTATACCGATTAGCAGAAACCTATCTGGTACTAGCTGAGGCACAATTAAAACAAGGCAAGATTGCTGAAGCAACTGCAAATGTGAATATTGTTCGTAGACGTGCCGCTTGGCCCGGAAAAACGGCAGAGATGGAAATCAAAGCTGCTGATATGACTATGGATTTTTTAATGAAAGAAAGAGAAAGAGAATTGCTAGGCGAACAGAAAAGATGGTTTGACCTAAAAAGATGGGGCGTATTGCTAGAAAGAGTTAAAAAATATAATCCGCAAGCAGCACCCAATATTACAGAGAAGCATTTATTGCGTCCAATCCCACAAAACCAATTGGATAGGGTAGAAGGTGGACAAAGTGCATTTCCACAAAATCCGGGATATTGATCTAATTGCTTAAGATTAATGATTCTCAGAGGCTGTCTCCTTTATTGAGACAGCCTTTTTTTATCCTTTCCTCTTTTAATTTTTTTAGTGAGATTGAGAATTGTCTGTTCCGATTGGTAAAACCATTCAAACAAGTAAAAACTAACCCTTAGATGGCTTTTGTTACCGGAGATAATTAATTTTTTCTTAAAATAATTAGTCGGATAATAACTTGTAAGGGTATAACGGGTTATACTTCGTTATATCATTAAATGGAATATAACAATTGTAATACAGCTTGTATTCAGAAAATCTTTAACCAATCATAAAATGAGAATTAGAAATATTGCCTTTTTGCTGGTAATAGCAATGCTTTTTCAAGGCAACGTAAAGGCGCAAAAAGCTGAAAAAGGCTGGACATCCCTGTTCAATGGAAAAGACCTTACCGGGTGGAAACAACTTAATGGTAAAGCCAAATATGAAGTTGTCAATGGAGTTATCGTTGGTACTTCTGTACTGGATACCCCCAACTCCTTTCTGACCACAGAGAAAGATTATGGTGACTTTATTTTTGAGTGTGATTTAATGGTGGACAATAGATTGAATTCTGGAATCCAATTCAGAAGTGAATCTAAGCCTGACTATAATAATGGTCGTGTACATGGCTACCAAATGGAAATTGACCCTTCGGATCGTCGTTGGGCCGGTGGAATATACGACGAAGCCCGTCGGGGATGGCTATATCCAGGTGACCTTAATCCGGTGGGACAAACTGCTTTCAGAAAAGATCAGTGGAATCGCTACCGTATTGAAGCAATCGGAACCGATATACGTACTTTTATTAATGGGATTCCTGTTGCACATATCATAGATGATAAAACTTTAAAGGGTTTTATCTGTTTGCAGGTACATGGTATTGGTAAAAATGCGGAAAGAGAAGGAACCCAAGTGAAATGGAAAAATATTAGAATCAAAACAACAGACTTGACTCCTTCTGTTGCAAAAGCAAAAGAAGGTGAAGCAGGTAGTGATTTGGCTACGAAAGTAAAAGTGGGTCCCGTTTTTGAGTTTCAGTTTGAATTTAAATTGACCGAAGGAGCAAATAGTGGTGTAAAATATTTTGTGCCAGACGCTGATGGTCCTAACGATCATTCCGCTTTGAGTTTGGAATATCAAGTATTAGACGATGCCCTACACCCAGATGCTAAATTAGGAGTGGTGGGTAACCGTACTTTGGCCTCTTTATATGACTTAATTCCATCACAAAAACCTGGCAATTCGGTTCACAAGATAGGGGAGTGGAATAAAGGACGTATCGTAGCCATGGCCGACGGTACTATTCAACATTTCTTGAATGGTCAAAAAGTGATTGAATTCCAACGCGGATCTGCAATATATAAAGCATTAGTAGCTCGTTCAAAGTATTCCAAACATGAAGATTTTGGAATGTCTAAAGAGGGATTTTTGGTTTTACAAGATCACCACGATTTGGTCTCCTTTAGAAGTTTGAAAGTGAAAACAACTGAATAGCAATTACCTACAACAAATATTAGTAACTATGTCAAACAGAAGAGAATTTATAAAAAGTGCAGCATTGGCTACAGCAGGAGTTGCTGTTGGTTCAAGTGCATTTAGCGCAGCGAGTTATAACAAAATTATAGGAGCCAACGACCGTGTTCGGGTGGGTATTATTGGGTTTTCGGATCGTTTCCGTAGCTCCCTTGCACCCAGTTTTGGAGACCACTCCAAGAAAATGAACTTTGAGTTTATGGGTGTTTCCGATATTTGGAACCGTAGACGTGACGAAGCAGCGGCCTATTTCAAAAACAAGGATTATGCTACCAAAGACTTCGTGCAAGCACGGAACAATGAAGAGCTTTTAGCACGTAAAGATGTGGATGCGGTGATTATCAGTACTGCCGATTTTCAGCATGCCTTAATGTGTGCACAGGCCGTGAAGTCTGGTCGTGATGTGTATGTAGAAAAACCATTTGCAGAATCACTTGCGGATGCTAAAACTGCCATTAGTGCAGTGGAAGCTTCTAAGCAAATTGTACAGGTAGGATCTCAGAGACGTAGTGCTCCAAATTACCATGCTGCTTATGACTTTATCAAGTCTGGCAAATTTGGTGATATTACTACTGTAGAAATGACCTGGAATGTAAACCAACCGGGTCGTTGGAGAAGAAAGGAATTAGTGGATCAAATTAGAAAAGAAGATACAGATTGGGATCGTTTCTTGATGAACCGTCCCAAAGTAGCTTGGAATCCACGTTACTATTTAGAGTTCCGTTTATTCTATCCTTATTCTTCGGGTATACCAGGGCAATGGATGGCCCACCAAATTGATACGGTACATTGGTTCTCAGGCTTGGATGCACCGCGTAGCGTAGTAGCGAATGGTGGTATTTATACCTGGAAAGATGGGCGTACCAATGTAGATACCTTCTCTGCTGCATTCGATTACGGCCCATTTGATAATAAAGACAAAGGCTTCCAAGTAATTTATTCTTCTCGTTTCAATAACTCGGCTGGTGGAGTTAAAGAGTATTACTACTCTAACGGCGGTATGATTAACCTAGATACTAACGAAATAACTCCAGAAGGTGGATTGGATGCAAAACAGGCTGGATCTATGGGAATGAAGGCGAATTTGTTACCAAAAATGTCATTAGCAGCTGCTTCTAAAATGGAGACGGATGCCAATACCGGTACTGATCCAATGACTTCCTTGCATATGTTAAACTGGATGGAATGTATTCGTAGCCGTAAAGAGACCAATGCTCCTGCAAGAGTAGGATTTAACCACTCTGTGGCTAACATTATGGCTACAACTGCCCTTCATACAGGAAAACGTGTAACTTGGGAACCTAAGAAGAAGGAAATTATTGCAAGCTAATTGAAGATAAATGCTTAAATGATAATATTTTACAGCAAGTTCACGTTTAGTTGGGCTTGCTGTAAGTTTTTTAATCTAGCCCCGTTTTAAACCTTTAAATATTGACAACTAGTGAAATTTGATACAAAAAAAATTATTTTGGGTTCGCTCTCACTAATGATGGCAACCTCCGCGATTCAGGCTCAAAAAGTAGAGTTTGTAAAAAAAGATAGTGAAAAGAAAGTAGAGGTATTGATCGACGGAAAGGTATTTACCAATTACTTTTATCCGGGTGAGGACGCTCTTAAAAAGGCGGTTTTATACCCGGTTTACACTCCAAAAGGTACTATCGTAACGAGAGGTTGGCCTTTGGATCCTCGCCCCGGAGAGCGTGTGGATCATCCTCATCATGTGGGTGTGTGGCTAAATTATGAAGATGTAAACGGTAATGATTACTGGAACAATTCTGATGCCGTAGATCATGCCAAAAGAGCATACGGTACCATTTTACATACGGGAATAAAATCCATGAAAGGTGGTAAAAAAGGGGAACTCGTAGTTACGGCTGATTGGGTGGATAAAGATGGAAAGCTTACTTTAAAAGAAGAAACCACTTATACATTTTCTGGCAAAGGCCTAGAATGGATTATGGACAGAGCTACCAAATTGACAGCAGTTAATGGTGATGTAGCGATGCCTGATATTAAAGACGGTATGTTTGCCATACGCGTGGCCAGAGAACTGGAATTACCTTCCAAAAAGCCCGAAATTTTTACGGATGCCGCTGGGATTGCAACCAAAGTGCCCAGTTTGAACAACGAAGGAATTACTGGTAATTATAGAAACAGTAACGGGATTGAAGGGGAGGATACTTGGGCAAAAAGAGCCGTATGGTGTAGCCTATATGGAAAAATCAAAAATGAGGATATCAGTGTTACCATCATTGATCATCCAAAAAATGTAGGGTATCCTGCTTACTGGCATTCAAGAGGATATGGCCTTTTTGCGGTTAATCCATTAGGTCAAAAAGCGTTTACCGACGGAAAAGAAGTCTTGAATTTCAAAATTAAAAATGGAGACTCAACTACTTTTAGATACCGGATGGTGGTGGCATCAGAGCATCTATCCGACGCTGCTATAAATGGTTTTGCTGCTCAGTTTGCAAAAACAAAATAATTTTCAAGAAAATAGTAAAGCGAAGAGCCGGATTTTTTTCGGCTCTTTTTATTTCTTAGTACCGGGTGAGTGCCAGCTAAATACGTGATAGGTTGTCGGGCTGGATCCTACATTTTGAATTGAATGCATTTGATTTGCCGCTTGAAAAATCACCGATCCAGGCCCAACTCTTTTCCTTTGGCCGTTGACCAGCGCCTCAACAGTTCCTTCTTTGATAATGATAATTTCTTCCTCAGGATGTTGATGTGGAGGATGAGATGATTCACCCGGATTAAGGGTTGTGATATGACATTCTAACTCATCTAACGTTGCAGTTTTAGAACGAAAAACTGTTCTGACAGCTCCTTTATCAGTCATTTTTACTTCCATGTCATTCCATTCAAATATCGCAGAGCTCATTATTTCAAATTTATTATTGGCATATATCGTACCTAAGGTTACCGATACTGTCAACGCTGCAACAATAAAATCCCTTTTCGTGATCATTTGGTTTTTTGAATAAAGGTTCGTTTTTAGAGTCGAATTAAATGTTAATGATAGAAAAAACTATTTATTAATTTTTAAACAAGCTCTTTAGTGAAAGTCATGTATTATAATAGTTTACCCTTATTTTTAGGGAAGTATGTTACTCAATAATTTGTTAGTGCCATGAAATATATAGCCATTTTAAGGGGAATTAATGTAAGTGGAAAAAATATCATCAAAATGGCGGACTTAAAGTCAGCCCTTTTATCGAATGGTTATGCCAACGTTAAAACCTATATCCAGAGCGGGAATTTAGTTTTCACCTACAAGGAAGAGCCTGTGCAACAAATCGCCTCAGAATTGAGCGCCTTGGTAGCAAATCATTTTGGACTGGTGCTACCAGTTATTGTTCTTGATGCCAAGCAATTGAATGATATTGTAAAGAAGAATACATTTTTAGAGAATACGGATGTAGACACCAAACAGCTATATGTAACGTTTTTAGCTCGGACCCCAGAATTGGAGAATAGTTCTGAATTTCGGGAACATTCCTTTTCTCCTGATGAATTCGTTTTAACCGATGAGGCTATCTATTTGAAAATTCCAGAAAGCTACGGTAACACCAAGTTGAGCAATGCCTATATTGAACGTAAGTTAAAGGTAACGGCCACAACAAGAAACTGGAAGACCGTTCTGAAATTGCAGGAAATGATCAATCAATAATTTAAAAATACCATTTACCATAACTTACTACCATGAAAGTTAATTCTCGACGTCGTTTTTTACAAAAAGCAGGTTTGGCTACTGCCGCTATAGCATCGGGCCCACTGCCGCAACCAGAAAGAAACAAAGAGCTTTTTATACACCATGTTTTGTTTTATTTAAAAAACAAGAATAATGCACAGGACGAAGCAAAGCTACTAGAGGGGCTGCATAAGTTAGCCAAAGTACCCTCCATTCAATACGTACATATTGGTACTCCAGCGGGTACCAGTCGTCCAGTAATAGTGAAAGATTATACTTTTTCGTGGATGTGTATTTTCAAAAATATCATAGAACAAGAAATTTATCAGACCGATCCTATTCATTTGAAATTCGTAGAAGACTATTCGCACCTCTGGGAGAAAGTGGTAATTTATGATGCCGTAGGGCCGAAGAAGGTATAGTTGAAATATTGTCGGATAATTTTTGTGTATTCTATATACCAAAATCAATTTCGAAATTAACATTAGCGTGTGCGCGCCGCCAACTCCTATTAACTATGCATTAAAATAATACCAAAGCGTCAATGGTAGCTTGTTGAAAAGTGAGCTGCTAGTATGCAACCTTGAACTTATATAACATGATTAAACAATACTTCGCGTCAGAAGCATTGTTTAAACCCTAACTTTTCTTTTTTACGTATTATGTAATTTTGATATTTAGTTTATT